>JBBSFW010000022.1:0-54331 GCA_038254805.1 Terriglobales bacterium | reverse complement strand
TAACGCAATTCCTCCTTCAGAGGGAAACTAAGGGGAAGAACTTCAGATGGGCTGACTTAGTTCAGGGAACCTGAAAGAGTAAGAAGAGGTAGCTTGCTCAATTACGATGCTAGGCTGGTGGAGTAAGTGTTGTCAAACTGCTGTACTCGTCCAGTAGATGAGTGACAGATTCATTCCTTTCGTTGAGATGAGTTGCGGAGCAGGAACTGTTGCGGGGTTAGGTATCCTGCCGCCGCCCTGCGCCGCAGCGGGGGAAAGAAGACGGCCGCCGCATCCCTTCTGCGCATTGATCCGCAACGGATGAAATACCTCTGCCGAAAAAACAAGCTGAACGGAAAAGGTTAATATTTAACCTGCAATTAGTTAATTATTAACCGAAGTGCTATAAGTCAACTCTGGCCGGCCTCCGGCTAAAGGGCAGAACCATCGGTAGGTTGTTGATTCTATTTTCATTTGCGGACAATCTGGTTCATGCACGGGGTTTGGCACGGCGTGTGCTATAGACCAAGCATAGTTCGCAAATCGAAACCGAGGAGCAGACAATGTCTATCGAAAAGAAATCGTTAATCAGCAATCGCGCCGCCGCCAAGAAAGCCATCGTAGGCAAACCCGACGTAAACTCGGTGGCCTCCGCCAAGCTAACCCCATCGCGGGTAAGCAACACCCGCGTGGCCCCTTCGAGAATTACCTTGAACAAGGTGGCCATGAACAATGTTTCTGCCAGCAAAGTGGGCATGAACAAAGTGGGCATGAGCAAGGTTGGGGTCAACAAAGTAGCTGTAAGTAAGGTCGCGACGAGCAAAGTGCGGTTGAGCGAGTAGCAGTCCGGCAAAGTGGTACTGTCTGTTCTTCGGAGGGCCGGGCGACTCGCTCGGCCCCTTAAAAGTACGCGTGGGATTGGCTCACCAGATTTTTCGCGCGGCCAAGTCGCGTCCGAAGCGAAACAGAAATCCCGCCAGACTTCGCCTCGTAATTAGAACCTTCGCCGAACCGCTCATCCCCACCATCAGAGTTCCCTGCTCATTCTTCAGAGGTACGTCTGCCACATAGAAGCGGGGGGGGTTAATCCCCTGCAGTTGTTCCTTTGACGCCAATCCTTCGGCCATGGGAACTGAGGTTTGCGCGATCAGTGAAAGCTTGCCCGAGAGGGGGCGGATCCTTCCGTTTATTAAGAGGCGCACCGGGGCGGCGGGCCGGAGGTCGTGCATTGCGAACTCGGGTATGTACAGTTTTGCTCGGATTTGCGAGGTATCGTCCAACTCTAAAAGCGCGTCACCTTCGTCCAGGACGCGTCCGTCCAAGTCGGCAAGATGAGGCGTAACCACCACCCCGGAAATCGGGCTGACTACAGAAAGCTGTCTCAGTTTTTCGGATGCCACCGCTTGATTTTCTACCCGATGACGGCGCTCCTGCTCCCTGCCAGCAAAGTCTGAATAGCGAAGAGCGGCCTGCGTCGCCTGGACGGTAGCGGCGCTCAACTCGGTTCCGGCCTGGGCCGCCTGCGACTCCAGCTCCAGGTTGCTCATTCGTAGTAGCGGAATTCCCGCACGGACTTGCTGGCCTTCACTGACTGCGACGCTGGTCACCGTTCCCGGCACAGTAGCGTGCAGGACGGCTGTTCGCCATGCCGCTAAAACAAATTGAGCAGGCATGAAATCCGGCCAGACGGGCGCAAATAGAACGACCAGGGCTGCCGCCCCCAGAATTCCAAGCCGCGCGGGATTGAACCATGCTCGTACACGTTCTTTCCGATCCAGATAAAGCAGCTTCATAAAATCCCCCATGAGCGCGATGCGGGAGCGAAATACCCAAAAACCAATGGCCACCGCCGGAACGAAGGCCCACTCCGGCGTGAAGGAACGCAAAATATGGTAGGTAATGACCATCAGGAAAGATAAAAGACTGTAACTGTAAAGCCCGGAGAGGAGCCCATAAATTACGAAGAAAGGACGCTTCCGCCGCGCTACATAAGGAACGTCCACTGGAAGGCGGAATAGATTACGGCGCACCCATCCTGAAAGGTAGGCGGTGCTGGTTTCTTTCAGAGAGGGCTCGGCAACCAATTCTGAAAAAATCAGATAACCGTCGAGCTTGATGAGTGGATTGAGGTTCAGCACGGAAACGCCGATGCCGGTCACCATCATGATTTTGTATGCCCAATCATGGATGCTCATGCCGGTGGCAGTGCCCCACCACACAATCGTTGCAAAAAAGCAGACCACCAAGTCAAGCCAAATCCCCGCGATGGAAGTCGCAATTCGTGCCCACTTCCCGCCCATCACCCACACCTGGGTCGCGTCGCAGAAAAAGCTGGGAGCAAAATACAGCAGGCTGAATCCCATCTTCTCTATGGTTGCGCCAAAATGCTTTCCCACCAGTCCGTGCGCGGTTTCGTGAATGGCGGCCATGGCGCCAAAAAGAAACCAGAATTCCAGCAAATCGTTCCCTGATTTTTGCGTGAAGTTGTAGAAGGCGAAGCTGTCGGACCAAATTTCGCCGAAGCGGTCGGCCCACATCCATCCCATCAGGCCGAACATGCCGATGCTGGTCCAGACAAACCAGGGCGTGAACAGGAACTTCACCTTGGGATAGAGCCAACTGATGTAATTGTCGGCATTGTTCCAGGTTTTGATGGTGATATCGGAAAAGTCCAGTCCGTGGAAACGGCTACGCTTCTTGCGCGAAGAGCGCAATTCCTGCTGCAAAGTTATGTTTTGTTCGACCGGAGTTTTGTAAAGTAGCTGACTATTGCTCTGCAGAAAACTAGCCAGTTCCTTTACATCGTCCGCGGAGACGGCGGTGCCCGTTTCCTGCTGGAAGAGTTGAGCAATCGCCTCGTAAGAGCGATTGCCATCAAACATCCGGATCAATTTCCATTGCAGGGGCGTGAAACGGAAAACTAATTCCGTCCCCGGCATCTTGACCAGGGTAACTGCCTCCCCATTTTCCAGGTGCTCTTTGGAAATGACCTTTGCATCCACCTTGGGCGGACTTTTGCGGACCGCCCTTTCGGGGAGCTCCGGCAAAGCGGCATCCAGGGCTCGAACGATGTTCATGGCGCGTTGGGAACGTGGACATTGGCCCGCATGCCGGGACGCAGACCAGAAGTATTTCCCGACAGTTGCGCCAAAATTTCGATGGTGTCGCTTGACGGATCGATCACCGGACTGACTTGAATTACCTTTGCGAGGTAGCGGCGAGAGGACTCCGCATCCTCGGCGGGCGTTATTGCTACGGTCGATCCCGGCTTAATGCGGCCCAGGAATTTCTCGGGCAAGGTGACTCGAATTCGCATGGGCGCCACCGCCGTCACCCAAAACAGACGATCGTTTCTAGCGACGCTCTGGCCGGCCCTGACATACCTGCGCGCGACCACACCGTTAAAGGGAGCGGTAATTTGAGTTTTTTCTAGCTCCAGCTCCAGCGATCGTTCGACCTGACGGGCATTGGTCAGCAACTCGCTGACGCGCTTTACATCCCATTGGTCGGATTCGGCTTTATATTTGGCATGATCGAGCTGCTCTTTGGGAATAATTTGCGCTTCCCACATTTTTTCCGCGCGGGCGTAATCGGATTCCAGAACTTTCGCTTCCGCCTCCCAGTTTTTTAGATCATTGGCAGTACTGCGCGTGCGGGCGCGCGCAGCTTCCAGGTCCGCGGAAATTTGACGATCATCCAGGGCCGCCAAGAGTTGCCCTTTTTTAACCGGCGTCCCCGGGTCGGCGAGAACTTTTGCAACTACTCCGTCCCTCTGAGCAGCAACGTCAACCTGATCTTCGACGACAATGGGGCCGGAAGACAGGAATTCGCCAGGTTCTCTGCGCATAGAGGCTTTGGCAGCAGCGGTCCGATCTAATGTGGAAGCTTCCGCGGTCGCGACCGTCGCTGGAGCGCTCGGCGAACTGGTACACGCAGTGGTCATGGCGGCAAGAAGCACGATCGGCGCGATGTTCAAAGTTTTCATGCAGCTAACCTCATTTAATTACCAGCCGGATAATTACCAGCCGAACCAATTCCAAAGCCGGGTCCACAACCACATGCCGACGCTACGGAAAATCACCACGCCCGCGGGACGCCAGCCGGTGGCAATTTTCCCGCGTCCCTGCATCCCACCGCGTAATGCGCCATTCGGGTTCAGAACCTTCACTCGCGCGAAAAACACCGGCCCGCCCTCTCGCAGAACTCCCTGAGGACTGACCACCGCCACTTGTCCTTTGAAAGTATGGGTGGGAAATCCGTCCAGCTTTAAACTTGCCTTTTCTCCCGTCCGCAGCAAGGCAACGTCAGTTTCCGCAATCGCGACATCCACCAGCGCCTCAGAGTTGTCCACGATATCGACGAAGTTCTCTCCCTGTTTCAGCTTGTGCCCGGCAAGATTTTCTATTTGAGGTGTTGCCACAACCCCATCAATTGGCGAGCGGAGGGTTATCTTATCGAGTCTTGTCTGGGCGCGTCCAACTTCTGCGGCCCAATAGTCAGCCTGCCCCCGCTGCAATCCAGCATCGGTCCCGTCGTTGCCCGCGAGGGCGCGGTCCATTTGCGCCACGGCAGTCTGGTATTTCGCCGTAGCCGCGGACAACGCCGAACGCTGCTCCCAGTCTTCCAGGCCGGCCAGCACGGCGCCTTTCTTTACCACGTCTCCTTCGCGTACCTTCACATCCCTGATTACCCCTTCGAACTCTGCCCCAACATGTGCCATACGAGCCGGCGCAACCACCGCGGCCCCATCTACTCTCAGGGGCAGCGGAAACGCAAGCAGGAACAAAACCATGGCAGCAGCTGCTCCGGCCAAAGCTGCACGATGCTGCTTCTTCAACGCCAGAAACCGGTTCTTTCTCTGGACCAGGGGCTGCAGCACTCCGATGAATGGCACCTCCTTGTAAAGCGACGCATTGCGCAATGCGACCGTGGCCTGGCTTGCCAGCACTTTGATCATCTCGATATGTGCTTCCGAGAGGAAATCGGGATCGCTGCTTTCGAAAAGAAGAATGCCGACCCGCCCTTCTTCGTCTATGAGAGGCAGCAGCTGACAGGCGCGCATCCCGGTTTGCTCGAAGTAATGGCGGAACTTCGCCCGCGTCTCCTCGCGGTCGGAGTCGATTTCGTCGCCGCGCTGAGTCACCAGAAGCGGCTCGTTCAAGACGGCTGCCCATTGCAGAATCTCGCGCAACCCGCTGTACTGGGGATCGTCAGCATTGAGCTGCGCGCTGCCGGAAATCGCTTTCAGTTGAATCCGGCCGCGTTGATCCAGAGCGATGGCGCCACGCTCATACGGCACCACGGACGCGGGACCGTTCACAACCGCCTGCAGTACTCGATCGAGATCGAGGGTCGAGGTAATCTCTCCACTGGTCCTGACCAATGCCTCCAGGATTTCAACTTTGCGCTCCGCCATGAGGAGGCTGGCGTTGTGCAGGGCTCCCACCGCGGTTTCGGTCAGACTCGTGAGCGCAAAAACGTCATCTTCATCGAAGGGATCGCCGTTGAGGCGATTGACCACTTCGACTACGCCCACCAGCGCGCCCCGGTCGATCAGCGGAGCAACCATCAGTGAGAGCACCGCGCCTTCAGCGGCACTGGCGTTGCGCCGGGTCAGGCGCTCATCTTCGGCAGAGTCAATTAATACCGGCTCGCCATTGTCGGAAACGTCTCCCGCAATTCCCTCCCCTGGCTTTTGCGTGCACCCTTCGTAAACAGTCGGATCAGACCCTGCCTGATACATCAGCGCCAGGGACTCGTCCCCCTGCAGCAACCACACGTTTACCGCCTGGCACTCGAGCACCTCCCTGAATTTCGTGCCAATGATCGGGAGAAGCTGGTCCAACTCCAGGGTGGAGCTGAACACTTTTTCCAAGTCGTAGAGTTGAGTGAGCCGGGTGATGGAGGCGAGTGTGCTATTACGTTCCTGCTCGTAAAGGACGGCATTGCCGAGCGCGCTGCCGGCAACATCGGCCAGGGCCTGCAACGAGGACAACGCGCCCTCGGTCAATTCCGCCTCGAAACTGACGATCTCAATCGCGCCCAGCAATTCGCCCCGGCTTTGGAGCGGCAGATAGGCAAGAGAACCAAAAGTCCTCCGCACATTTAAATGCGTATACTCTTCGCGCATTAACGCCCTGCCGGAAAAGACCAGTGGCTGGGCTTTGGCGGCGAGGGTGCCGAGGATGCCTTGATCAGCCGGTACAGACGAATGTTGCACTGAAACATCTCCCACCGTAGCCTGCGGAGCCCAGACGCTTCGCTCGTCGATGCTCGCCAGCAGATAAATATTGACAGCGGAGTCGGGTACGAGATCGGCAACGGTCTGAGCGATGATGCGGGCCCGGGGCGAGACTTCGCGGTTATCCAGCAATTGGGCCGAGAGGGCGGCGACATCCATCGCCACTACCGATCCCTGGATTGCCATGCGTTTGGCCCCGAAGTGACGTCGAAACACGGCCAGGGGGCCGTGGGAACGCCCACTTGCAAATTCAGAAGGCTTCTTCTAAGTTGAGTGACTCTAGCAAACAGCAATCACACTGTCAAACGCGTGCCAGTGGCCAAATTCAGCATTACGGAGGGCCGGGTGGACATCGAGGTTCGTAATCAGGAGGCGGTGAAGGTCATTAAGCTGCGGGGTCGCCTGGGTCTGGGCGAATCGGTGGACCGATTGCGCGAAACCATGGAAGACCTGGTGGGCGCAGGCGACACCCGCCTGGTCCTCGACATTGGGGAGCTGGCGACAGTGGATTCCAGTGGCATTGGGCTGCTCAGTCGTTTCCTGACTTCGACAAAACAACAAGGCGGATCGGTCAAGCTGGTCAGCCCATCGAAATTCGTAGTGCAAACCCTAAAGCTGGTGGGACTGCTCAACTTGTTCGAAGTTTTCAATGACTCCGAGGCCGCGGTGGCTTCTTTTCAATAAATCATTCGGGCGATGGTCAAAGATTAATTATTAACGACCTCGGACATTCTGGACAAAAGACCTGTTCTCAAGGCGAGGCAGTGAATTGCTTTACGTTTTGGCGTGGAACGGGCGTGATGACCGGCGGACAAAAGGCTTAGGCCCTGGTTCGCAATCTGGAAGATCTCACATTGCCAAAGATAGGCGTCAGCAACCAGAGCACAGTCAGGACGACGTTGACTGCCAGCCATCCGGCCGCTGCCAGCTTCAACACCCTGAATTCACGGGCCTCTATCTCGCGCATGTTGCGCCCCGCAACCACAAATCCATTTGCACACCTGGTTACAACCGAGGCAATTCGTACCCCCGGCCGCGGCTGCCAGGTCACCGTTTCTTGACGATTCGCGCGCACGAAGTCGAAAACGCCATGTGGAGGGGACGGAATCAGGCCATTGAGATCGGCCGAGGAGGCTATCGGCTTACCCGAATCGTCGTATACGATGACGAACGGTGCGAGGCTGCTGCTCATATCCACTTTTCGCTGGGGAATAATCTCAGCGGCAATCTCGCCGGCGCTCAGCCGCTGCGCGCCGTCTTCGGAAAGCTGAATCTGGGGATCACTCGCCGACATGCGAAGCACCTGCTGCGAGATCAAATAGCCGGTTCCGGCGACAAAAGTGGTCAACGTTAGCAGTATTGCAAGCTGTGGAATTCGACTGAGTGACATTTCAAGATGCTCCTTCAGCGCCGACCGCAAAAGATCCTCCAACAATCGCCACGCGATTCTCAGATACGACCCCTGTTCTCCTAGCATGTCATGAGCGCAACGAGCGAGTTCGTCGGCGTGGCACTGGCGAAATTCGGCTGGGTAAAGAAGAATCCCAGCCCGGTAAGCGGCCAGGATCGAGCGGCGAAGTGGCTGCGGGGCATTCACCATGCTGAGTTGCGCAAGGCAGGCGCGAGCCCTTTCCTTCGGGCCGAAATAAGCGCCCGCCGCAGACGGACCAGTTCCCTGCCCAGGGCTCTCTTTCCCGCCCCGGTCAACCGGTAGTAACGACGACGCTGGTCTTCATCTTGCAGCTCTTCCGACTGTGTGACCAGGCCCGCTGTTTCCATGCGCTGCAACGACGCGTATAAGGTGCCCGGACCCATTCGCAGAAAACCTCCACCTTCGGTTTCGATTTCCTTCATTATCGCGTACCCGTGTTTCTGCCCGTCGGAAAGCGCCAGCAGAATATGGAACACTGCCGGGGTCAGAGCCATGGGTTCGGAATTGCGGCGAAGCGCCATATATATCCGTTACGGATATATTCGGGCCTGACGGAATGCATGTCAAGAGAGAATGTGAAAATCAAGATTCAGGTCAAGGCCGGGGAAAAGTCGGTCAAAGTTAGGAAGGTGGATTCGATTTTTTCGATCAGGTTGCCATTCGCTTCCGATTTGTCGCGAACACTTTTCCACTCCGGATCGTCTTCAAAGGATTTCCAATTGGCGGCCGCGGCTTCGCGGCTCGGGTGCTGCAGAATGTAGACGAGGGTGCCGCTCTTCTGCGGCTCATCGACAGGCGTCCAGTAAGCGACGTTTTTCATTCCATGCCGCTCAAAAAGTTTGGTAGTGTGCTCACGGAAGCGAGCCAGCAGTTCTGGCAACTTGCCAGGAGCAGTGTGATAGATGCGTAATTCGTAGACTGTTGCCGGGCCGCGGCTATTTTGCAGCACAGCGGCTAAAAGGGACGTGGGAAGGAATGCACCCACTGGAAGGGCTTGGAGCAGTGTTCGTCGTCTCATCATCTCCTCGCATTACTGAATGTCCTGCGGTTGCTTTTCGTTCCCTGTTTCTGCCCCCTAGGGTCCCGCCGTGGTCGACATCGGGCCTGCCATCTTTAGCACGTAGGCATACTGTCCGGGAAGAGCGTCAGGCAGGGTTACTTTGATGGAGTCTCCTTCCTGTGACCACACCAGAGGTTTGGCGTAGCCCAGCAGGTGAATTTCGGCGCCCGGCTTAGGGGTCAGCGACTTGAGAGTGACCGTGCCGGCCTTCGGTTGACCCAGAAGCGTGGCGTAAAGCGCAGAATCTTTTTGGGTGAACCGGAGGCGAATACCTTCGGCAGTCTCACCTTCTGCGCGCTGCCACGGACCGGTACCGTAGATGGCCTCGCCGTTCTGGCCGAGCCATGCCCCGAGAGCCTGCAAGCGGTTCATTTGGACTGGAGGAATTGTGCCATCCGCCTCGGGGCCCACGTCAAGAAGAAGATTGCCATTCTTGCTGACGATGTCCACCAACAAATAGACAAGTTCGTTGGGAGCGATGGTTTCGGCTTCCCCTTCCGCCCGGTTGTAGCCAAATGAGCGCCCTAACCCCCGGCACTCTTCCCACTTGGCCGGACTGATTTTTTCCAAGGTCTCGTATTCCGGAGATTTGAAATCTGAATGCTTGACCCCGAAGCGGTCGTCGATGACGCCATCGGGCACAGCGTTGTAGTACTCAGCCATTAGTTCGAGGGGATGGCCGGACTTGGGATAATTAATGTCGTTCCACAGAACAGCGGGACGGTAATTCTTGATCAGTTCCCGCACCTGCGCGTCGGCGTACTTGCCATAAGCCTCGCTTTGGGGCTGCACCTTCTCATAATCAGCAGCCGTCCGAATAGGGCCTGGGACGAAGGTCCAGTCATATCCACCGGAGTAATAAAGGCCCATGCGCAAACCCTGCTTGTCGACGGCGGTGGTCAGCTCGCCGACGATATCGCGCGAGGCATGTTGGCGGTCCGCAGGCAATTTGGGGTTCGGGGTTAAGCTGGGCCAGAGAGTAAATCCATCATGATGCTTGCTGGTGAGCACGACATATTTTGCTCCAGCATCGCGAAATATTTTAGCCCAGGCGTCGGGACTCCATTTTTGAATTTCCCGATCGAAGATGGGAGCGAAGTTGTAATAGTCATAATCAGCCCCGTAATGCTCGCGATGGTAGGCCTGGGTGGGCGAGCCATCAATTCTCATCACGTTGAGGTACCACTCAGCATACGGATTGTTCTTGATGTAGTCAGGAGCGGTGAAGTCGTGCTCGGGATGAACCAGCGGGGCCCACCCTGGAACCGAATAAAGTCCCCAGTGAACAAAGATTCCCAGTTTGGCATCCGCATACCATTGAGGAAGAGGATGCCTATCGAGCGATTCCAGGGTCGGTTCGTAGCGGGACGGCGCTTGCGCCTGTGCAGCTGGAAACACCAGAAAACACAACAGCACCATCAGCGCATTTTGATTGAGTCGCCGGAATGGGGTCGGAATTGCCGCGAAGATATTCACTTCTAAACCTTTCGCACCCGATTGTACGCGCGGTTCGCATCAGAGGATCCAACTTCACACGCAAAGGTTGCGACGCCCCGCTTGCCCGAGTTCACCCCCTTCACTAACTCGCTGCGTCGCCCCAGTAGATTCAGTGAAGCTTTACCGCGGATCGCCCGCTAACGCGATGGCCTTCCCAGAAGCTGCGGAACGCCGGGCGGCGTCAAGGATCTCGGTCACGATGACATTCGTTTCCAGTGAAGAAGGGCCATCCGAAGCTATTCCGTCGAGAATGACTCCTCGCAAGAACGCCAGCGAGTCGTCATAAGGCGAAGGAATCGGCTTGGCGGCAATTGTCTGCTCCTCTTTTCCCTGGAGACGCACCCGCACGTCATCATGGCGCACCGTCATTACGTAGCCAGATTCACCATAGACCTCCATATCTTTCCGGTCGAAGGGCCAGTTCCATGAGGCTTGTAGAATCGCCTGCGCCCCCGGGTAGGTCAGAATGATGGTAGCCTCGTCATCCACTCGCGGATATATTCCGGGCTTGATTTGCTGGGTGACGGCGGTCACGGTGGTGGGTCGCTGCCCGTCCATCAGCCAGGTCATCAGATCAGCGCCATAACACCCGAAATCAAAAAGCGCTCCGCCTCCGCCCAGCCGGGGATCGGTGAGCCACGCGAAGAACTCCGGGCTAACTCCGATTTCCCTGGGACCCTGATGCCCATCGTGGACCACGACCTTGCGAACGTCGCCGATCGCTTTTTGACGCACCAGGTCGTAAGCCGCGCGATTGCTGCGATACCACGAGGTCTCGTAATTGACCAGCACCTGAGTCTTGCCCTTACGTGCTGCATCCCGGATGGCATGGCCATCCTCGGCGCTGACCGCCAGCGGCTTTTCCATCATCACCGGGGTGCCGTGCCGGGCGCAGATTTCCACCACTCCGCGGTGATCGTAGGTGTTGGTATAGGCCAATACTGCTTGTGGATGCGTCCTTTGCAGCATGTCTTCCAGATCAGCAAACATCAGACTGCGGTCGAGGCCAAATTGGTTTACATATCGCAATGCGACCTGCTGGTCCGGCTCGGCGATCCCCACGATCCGGATGTCTGGCCGATGCAGGGATCGCTGGAAGAAACCCTCGGCGTGCCCATGCACCAGCCCCGCAATCGCGATGCGGAGCGGCTCACCTCCTGCCACCGTTTGGGCCCAACAGTCCTTGATCGTCGTGAAAAAGAGAGCAGCAAAGATGGTTGGCCAAAGATGTTTCATCCCGGATTCCTCCATCGAAAATGAGGCAAATTGTACACCTGTCGTGCCTTCCCGGCGTTCACGCACCCGGATCGGCGGGCTAGCCAAATCATCCGCCCCTAATGCATGTGGTTTTTCGAACTCGGAGAACGACCAACCGGTCAACATGATTTGGACAATCGCTGGATGGATCTCCCAAAGAGTGGCTACCTGCGGACCTCCCCGCCCGTGCTCGAAGTCCTCGAACGGCAATCCCACGACGCTGACGGGCAACGGCTGGGGCAGGTCGCCGCCGTGCTGCAGGTCAAGTTGAAAACCATGCTGTTTGAGTTTCGATTGGACAGTTTGCCGTGCCATGCAGTATTCGCTGTCGACGGTAGTTTCCACTATTACGCGAGGGGCATTCTTGTCAGCCGTCTGCGAAACCTCCATATGAATATCGCAGTCGCCCTGATTCACGCTGGCATTCTCCAGATATGCCTGCGCCACGTGCACCAGCTGAAGCTCTCGCCCGGTGCGCGGCTGGTCAATAGGAAGAGGAATCGGGTCTTGCGGCCAGGACAAAATAGTGCTCACGGTAATCTCTTGCGCCGTTCCGCTCGGGGTGGGCACATGTTTGGCACTGTGGCGGTAATCCCCAACATCGGGCAAGGCGGAAATGCAGTCGCAAATCCCGCTTTCTAGGTTGCGAACCGTGCCGCAGGAAACAGAGATGAAAGTAAGTAGCAGCAAGGCTTGAAGAGCTCCCGGGGGACGAAGTCTCACCAAGGCTTGGATGCACCGGAGCGGAAGGCGGTATCCTAAAAGTCCAGTCCCAAAGCTAAAAGCTTCGGGTAGAAGCTCGCGAACTAACAACTACCGGGGACAGCAAATATAGATAACTAGTCATGGAGGTAGGGAGTAATGTGACTTTTGCGACCCTTCGGCAGAGTTAGGGTAAGGTGAACAACGATGCTTCCAACATCAGCGATGGCGGCTCGGGAAATACCGTCCCATCCGTTCCCATCTGTCACAATACCAGCTTGTTGCACACACAGAAGGCGCGATCTGCCCATGAAGGGGTTCATTAGCGGAAGTCGAAGGTACTGCCTTCGGAGCGGAATGCGTGAAGTGGTTTGTGTGAAGTAGCGTGACCTACTACAATGAGTAGCTACAAATTCGAAGGAGGGTACATGGCAAATCTAAGTAACGCGTTGCAGCAACTGCGAGAAGAGCGCCGCAGGGCGCAGCTACAGGTTGAAAAGCTACAGCACGCGATCGCTGCAGTGGAATCACTTAACGGTTCGGTCGCAACCCGAAAGACAAGTGCAGCCGTACGAACCGTATCGGCGGTTTCGCGACGGAGGATGGCGCGAGCACAGCGTGCCAGATGGGCAAAGCTGCGCAAGCCGATGCAGTCGGCAGCTACTGTAAACTCCTCAGCCGGCGCTCCGAGGCGAACTTTGTCACAAGCGGCGCGTAAGAAAATCGCCGTGGCGCAGCGTGCGCGATGGGCGAGGGTAAAAGCGCTGCAGAAAAAAGCGGCATAAAAAAGAAGTAATCAGAAGTAATCATAGAAAACAGAGCCCCTGCTCGTGCGGGGCTTTTCCTTGCTGGCTCGTCTTAACCAAGAGTGCAGGGTGCCAACCCCACGCTTATTTACGACGTTGTCCCTCGAAACATCGTTGTGTTTTTGCCGGCGCTTCTGGTACCCTCGTGCTCGACAAAACGGAGGGGCTATGGCTTTTTGCAAGTCTTGCGGTCAAGAAATTGGGAGCGCGAATTTTTGTTCTAAGTGCGGCGCCAATCAGCAAGGCGCAACCGTCGCCGGATCTCTGGCGACTACTTCGGAAGGTCTGACTGAAAATATTGCGGGGCTTTTGTGCTATGTCCTGGGCTGGCTGACTGGCATTATTTTCCTGCTGATCGATAAACGCCCCTGGGTGCGCTTTCATGCCGCTCAATCCATTGTGGTATTCGGCGGACTGACTGTAATTCGGATCGCCCTGGCTTTTATGAGCAGCTTGATTGGCGGAGCGCTCGGCTTCGGTCTGTTAGGGATGCTCAGCCTCGTCCTCGGACTGGCGACGCTGGTCCTCTGGATTCTCCTAATGGTTAAGGCATACAAGCACGAAACGTTCAAGGTGCCCGTTGCCTCGGGGATCGCCGAGGGCATTGCCGCCAGGTGAAGCTTTAATTGGAATGATGGCCACAAAAGACTCCAAGGCTGGCGGCCTGCGGATATTGGTCGTGGATATTGGAGGAACGCATATCAAATTACTGGTCACGGGCCTCAAAGGTCCGATCAAACTTCCCTCCAGTCCGGCTCTGACTCCGCAAGCGATGGTTCGACAGGTACGCCAGGCCCTGCCAGACTGGCCGTACGACGTGGTTTCGATCGGCTATCCCGGCCCAGTGGTGCACGGCCACCCGGTAAGAGAGCCTTCCAACCTGGGACGCGGTTGGGTTGGCTTTAACTTTCGCAAGGCATTCAAGCGGCCCGTCAAGGTCGTCAACGATGCAGCCATGCAAGCTCTCGGAGGTTACAAGGGAGGAAAGCTGTTATTCCTCGGACTAGGCACGGGCTTAGGATCTGCCATGATCGTAGATGGCATCCTGGAACCTATGGAATTGGCGCACCTGCCATATAAGGATGGCAAGACCTACGAAGACTATCTGGGGCTGCGTGGCTTAAACCGGCTCGGACTTAGGAAGTGGGAGCGTCATGTCGCCAATGTAGTTGTGCAGCTACGCGCAGCTTTAGAGCCCGAACAAGTCGTCCTCGGTGGCGGCAATGTCAAAAAGCTCAAGAGGATGCCTCCCGGTACATTACGCGGAAATAACCAGAATGCATTCGCAGGAGGTTTCCGGTTGTGGAGCAAAGAAAAACGAAAGTCAAAAAGATTTCGCAACTGAGGGTAACTTCGCCGGTCACAGTCCTAGGGGAAGGAATAGCCGCCCGGCACCGGAGGACATCAAGCGAGCGCGGTCAGGCCGGTACCTTCTTTTTTTGCGCTTGCTGCTTTTCGAGGGCTTTGTTCAGCGCCTCGACGATCTTCATCAATTTCTCGGGGTCGGCTTCTTGAGCGGCTTCTGCCGCCAGAATTCGCCATTCCTCATCTTGGGCCATGGGTCGCACCCTTTTCCGTTTACCCCCTGATTGTACTCTGGATTGACGGAAGTGCTGTTCGATACCGTACACAGAGGGACATTTCCGGGGACGGAACAAACGGTAAATTTTATGGCTGGCCGGGGCGGCTAATCCGGCTTGGCGGCGACAAGCTTGCTTCCGATAAACCCGCGATCAGACCCAGTACAATCCACATGAGCTGCGTCTCTACGCGTACTAACACTTTCACCTTGGTAAGCAGCAGCTCTGCTGCATGCATCTGCTGGGCACAAATTCCCGCCTTGGAACTCCCGCCAAGCCGCTTGACCCTCATGCCGCGCGAGCGCCATTGCCAGCCTTTGGCTCCAACGAAAAAAGGGCGGCTGAAAGCAAGAACACTGGCCTTCAGCCGCGTCGCCAATTATGCTGCTCGTCCGCCTCGTTTCTTGCTCGACTGCTGATTCTTTCTGCTCGAGCCCTCGTCCTCTACCTCCTCGTCCTCGGCGTTCGCGCCATTTGCTGCAGCGTTGATTTCCTTTGAGAGTTCCGTAAGCTTCTCGTCGGTTTCCTTCTCTTCTTCCAGGGTTTCATTGAGAAGCGTGACGTGTTCAGACTCTTCCAGCAACTCAGCAAACGCAACCGCAGTACCATAGGCAGCGATTTCGTAATGCTCAACACGTTGCGCCGCCCCAATCAGAGCTGCATCCAGAAGCGCTCCTTCGTAGTCCTCTTCCGTTGCATCTGAACCTTCTTCAACCAATCCTTGCATACCCTTACAGGTTTTGCCGGTTGGTTTTTCCTCAAGCGTTTCGAAGATTTGCTCCAAACGCCGTACATGCTCCTTCGTCTGCTCCAGGTGTTCTTCGAATCCACTTTGAAGCTCCTCAGACGAAGCTGCTTTGGCTAACTTCGGCAAAGCTTTGACTAATTGTTTTTCGGCGCTGTAAAGGTCCTTCAGTTCATCGACGTAAAGTTCTTTCAATCCTTGGTTCGGCATTAGCATCTCCTCACGATTTGACTAAACAATCTTTTCTTTCGATGCATTTGCCAGCGAGGGGAGTAATCGGATAAAAAAGTTTTTGACTCCGGAGGACAACCTGTGACTTACGTCTGCAACTCAGGCGGGAATTTCGAGGCGCGGGGCATTCCGGCCTACTCTCCTTTGGCAGATCTGCAACTGCGCCTCCTGCCTCTGCTTATGGGACAGTAGCCGGGGCCGGGACGACGTCCCCGCTTTCCATCCTGGGAATGCCAAAGTGCCCCCCGAGGTGGAAAAGCTCAATCGGACTGATTGAGCCCGAGACCGCGATGAAGTTGAGCTGATTCTGCCGCGCGAGAAGGATAGCTACGTTGCTGATCACATTATGATCGAAGCTGATCCAAAGATCGGTAGCGCCGGGGCTGTCATTCTTACTGTGGGTCCCCAACATGTGCTTCCAGCCGGCAGCTCGATATTCGTCACGCACAACGCTCAGAGTTCCCGGATCATACATCCCAGGCTGTGGGAAACGGAAGCTGTGAACTGAAAGGCCGTTCACCCCGGCGATGATGTGGCGCAATTCATCATTGTCCTGGTCCAGCTTGGAGGCTACTAGCAGCATGGAGTGGTCCAACGTAAACTCGGTTCGCGAGGTTGCATTCTGTCCCAGGGCTTCGATACTTTCAGGGAACCAGTCCCGACGCGGCGCCTGGGCCAGAGTAGTAGCGGAAACGATGAGGAGGGTGAGAACAATCATGCCAATACGGGAGAAATTCATAAGGCGGCCTCTGAGGTGGATGACCGGTGCGGCTAGCACGTCCGGCCCGCAGAAGTGAACCCGGCTCCGGAACATTAGTTTTGCTGACTCAACGCTTTTATTCGAGCGGCCCCTGGTTTCTGAGCTGAATGAGAGGACCTTGAGGAGGGGAAGGCATTGCCATTGTGCGCTTCCCTGTGAGCGGTCCTGTTGCCCAGGATATCTGCCCGGCGTTCCGACTCGGCATCAAAATGAGTGGCGATGGGAATCCAGACGAAATTCGCGATTCTGTTGACGCTTTGTGGGCTGGCTCCGTACGCTGCCACCGCGCAAGAGGATTTTCGCCACCCTGGGCCATCCCGCTCCGCGCCGCATAGGATTAGCCAGAAGCAGCTCCCAGCTAAAGCGGCAATGTTAAGTCCAGATGAGGGGCTGTCGGTGACGGCTGCGGCGCTCGATTCCAATGTCCGCTTGCATGGCAAGCGCGACTGCTCGCACCTTGTGCACGCCATTTACGAGCGGGCGGGGCTTCCTTATTCTTATGCGCCTTCCTCCAGCCTCTATGCTGGGGTGGAGAAGTTTCAGCGGATCCCCCTACCTCAGCCCGGCGATCTGGTGGTGTGGCGGGGGCACGTAGGCGTGGTCGTCAACCCAGTGCAGCATCTCTTCTTCAGCTTCTTGCGTTCAGGCCCGGGGATCGATGCCTACAACAGTGCGTACTGGAAGAAAAGAGGCCCGGTTCGGTTTTACCGTTACCTGGTTAGAGAACTCATGCATGGTACGCCGGCCCGAGGTCGCCAATTGACGCGAGTGCGTCATGACAGGTAGACGACTTCTTCGGTGAGCGGCAACGCGACGGCGTGCATGTCTTCCTGGAAGCCGGCCTCGGCCTTGGCTTCCCCCGAATTTTGCGATCCAGAAGCCAAGGGGATTTTCAATATCAGGATTCCGGTCCGTCGCTCCAGTGCGGAAGAGAGGTGGGCAATAGCCCACTTGCTTTGTCGAATGCAGCTTACTTAAACTAGATCGCTTAATGAAGATCCCGACTGAGCCAATTGGAAGTATCCCGCGACCGATGGAATTGATTGACGCGATCGCCGCATCCGGAGACTACGAGGATCCGAAGCTGGATCCCCTTTATGAGGAAGCGATCCGGGATACGATCGAGCAGTTTCAGGCAACCGGTTCCCCGGTCATTACCGATGGCGAGCAGCGCAAGTATCACAACTTCTGGACGTACTGTGTGCATGGGTTGCCCAACACGGCGCCCGATGGTTTCAAGATTCCCTTCTCCGCCGGTCACGTACGGCGAATGCCGCGGCTGATTACTGGGCCCTTCCGCTACAAAGTTTATGCGGATCGTTATCTCGATGTGGCCAAGCGCTATGCGCACCTGCCTTTAAAGCAGGCGGTTATCTCGCCCTCGGCGCTCAGCCTTATGTACCCGGCAGAAGACATTCCCGGTTACTCTCGCCAGGAATTCATAGACGATCTGCTGCGCGAGCACGAAGCGGAAATCCGCCGGTGTTTCGAGAAAGGCGCGGAGAAAGTTCAAATCGATTTCACGGAAGGGCGCCTGGCGGTCAAACTCGATCCCTCTGGTGATCTGCTGAACAGCTTCATTGGGCTGAACAACCTGGCGCTGTCACGCTTCTCGGCGGAAGAACAGCAACGCATTGGTGTGCACACCTGCCCCGGCGGCGATCGCGACTCGACGCATAGTGCCGACGTCGATTACGCGGAGCTGTTGCCCAGTCTGTTCGAATTGCGCGCCGGAAACTTCTACATTGCGCTCGCCGGCGAGAAAGATCGCGAGAGCGCGCTGAAGATTATTCGCCAGTACCTCAAGCCAGACCAGCGTGCGTTCGTGGGTGTGGTTTCACCCATCGATCCGCAGGTGGACACCCCCGAAGAAGTGCGAGACCGGGTGCTTGAAGCCGCCAAATACATTCCCCTGGAACAACTCGGCACCACCGACGATTGCGGGTTCTCACCGTTCAGTGATGACACTTCCACCACGCGGGAAACGGCGTTTTCGAAGATTCGCGCGCGCGTCGAAGGCACTCAGCTCGCAGAACAAATTCTCGGAAGCCGGTAACGCGTGGACGAAAAAGAAGAGAAATTGCTGCGTTCTGTCGCGCTGCAAAATGCCCAGGCGGTTCTTCTCGCCCGGGAGCGGGCGGAGCGCGAACTTATTGCCGCGAAGGAGGCATTGGAGCGCAAGTCGGCAGAACTCGCCGAGCAGCGCGAGTTCTTTCGGGTTACCCTGTCCAGCATCGGCGACGCGGTTATTACCACCGACATCGAAGCCCGAATCACGTTTTTGAATCCGGTGGCGGAGGCCATGACCGGATGGAAATCGGGCGAGGCCATGGGCCAGCCCTTAGAGAACGTATTCAACATTATCCATGAACAGAACCGGCAGCCAGCGCCTAATCCGGTCATCAGAGTCTTGCGCGAGGGTGTGATAGTTGGACTGGCCAATCACACCCTGTTGATTGCTCGCGACGGGAGGGAAACCGCGATTGATGATAGCGCGGCTCCCATTCGGGACGGAACCGGCGCCATTTCCGGCGTGGTGATGTTTTTTCACGATGTCACGAAACAGCGGCGGGCAGAGGCCGCTCTGCGCGAATCCAATCAATCATTGAGCGAAGCTCGTGACTATCTTGAAAAGCGCGTTCAGGAACGAACCGCCGAACTGAAGATTGCCAACGATAATTTGCGTGACCTTTCAGCTCGCCTTTTGCATTTGCAGGATGAAGAACGCAGGCGATTGGCTCGCGAACTACATGACAGCGTCGGCCAGATACTTGCAGCTCTCGGCATGAACATCGCCTTAGTGAAGGCTCAGGCGCATAAGCTTGACGCGCGCGCCGCCAAGGCCGTTGCTGAGAATGCTCAGCTGGTAGAACAGGCCGCCAGGGAGGTCCGTACCATCTCTCATCTTCTTCATCCTCCACTGCTCGAGATTTCTGGTCTGGCCTCCACGCTCCGCTGGTACGTGGAGGGTTTTTCCGAGCGCAGCAAGATCAAAGTCGATCTCGAGGTCCCTTCCAAGTTTGGCCGGCTTTCCAATGACACGGAACTTGCCATTTTCCGAATCGTTCAGGAGTGTCTAACCAATATTCATCGTCATTCCGGGAGCGCTACTGCGACCATACGAATCCAGCAGGAAGGGGGCCAGTTGGTTGTCAAGGTTCAGGACCGTGGCAGGGGCATACCGGAGGCAAAACGACGAGAACTGACGGTATCCGGCCGCACCGGCGTCGGTTTTGGCGGTATGCGAGAGCGGCTACGGCAACTGGGAGGCACCCTGGAGATTCAGTCTGAGGGGCAAGGAACCGTAGTGAGTGCCATTCTCAAGATCAGCAAACCAGCCGGGACAGACACCCGTCCCAACATCGACAGTCTGCTTTAACTATAGCGGAGGCTTGCCTTCTCAGCATGGCGGCCCGGGGATGCGCTTCTCTCCAACGGGAAGACCAAATAAGAACCGCTAAAAACCGGGACCGGCCTGATTACTTTGGTTTCAAGGCCAAAACTCATGGCTGGCTTACACTTCTACCAGTGGCGCAAGCATTCATGCAGAAACAAAGTGAGAGCGTTTTGGCGCGCGTGAGCCAGCAACTCTGGCAACTGGAGAAGCGCGACTGGGAGCTTTGGGTCATTGTTTCATTGACCGGAGTCCTCGTCAGCACCGGGTTGCTGGCCGTCCTGTTTCATTCTTTTCTCCGGGGCGAAACCCTTCACTTCGAACTCACCGTCTCGCGAACGCCAGTGCTTATTCTGTTCGTGGTGCTTGCGTTCTTGAACACATATTTGGTAACCAAGCGTTTCGAAGTTCGCCGTCTTCGCGAGCAGCTGATCTCGAGCACTCTACAAAACCAGGTGATTGAACAACAGTCCTTTATCGATCCCCTCACACAAATTTTCAATCGGCGTTCCCTCGAAGAAGTCGTAGGCCGATTTATCAGCCACGCCCGGCGAACGCAAAAGCCCCTTACCTTTCTGATGGTGGATGCCAATAACTTCAAAAGTGTCAATACCCGTTTCGGTCATTTAACCGGGGATTTCGTTTTGGCCGAGATCGCGGCAGTGCTAAAAAGCTCGATTCGCGGCTCCGACGCTGTGGTCCGGTACGGCGGAGACGAGTTTTTAATCTTGCTAGCCGACACTGCAACTGCTGGATCGCAAAATGTGATCGACCGGATCCACACGAAGCTTGAGGACTGGAACGATGCCGGTCATCTCGAGGACATCCGGGTCAGCGTGAGCATCGGCGGAGCGGAGTGGCACGAAGGGGACACGTTAGACGAAATGCTTGATGGCGCAGACCGCAGGATGTACGAACACAAAAACTTCTGACTTTTCCCGCCACCGCGGTTCTCGCCTTTGCCCGCGAGGGCTTTTCGGACGGCTTTCCCCTCCACTGGTCTACAGACCGCTCATGCCGACGATGCGGTAGTGTGAGTCCTCGCGTTTTCGCAAACCCTTTATCTTTTAAGCGGGAGCGGCGAGCTCACGTACTTGAAGAGCGTGCGGCCTTCCGTATCTTCAAGAGCGAGTATTATGGAATCGCTGTTTTATGCGAATCGCTGGTTATTCAAGGAAAAATCATGATTCTGTGCTCCCGTCGTTGCTATCGCGTCTGTGTCCTCTGGCTCTGTGTAGCCGCCGTTGGGCTGCCTCTTTTCTCGCAATCGAAGTTGCAGGAAAAAACGTCTCAGGCCTGGATGAATACCAGCCTCTCTCCCGATGAGCGCGCTGCACTAGTCGTGAAGGAGATGACGCTGGATGAAAAGATCACGCTGCTGCACGGCACCGGGCTCGAGGGACTGGGGCCGATGAGCCCTTTGTCTTCGGGTTCGAACGGCGGAGCTGGGTATGTGGTGGGAATCCCGCGGCTCGGAATCCCTGGCATACAGATGTCGGATGCTGCGTATGGGGTGCGGTCGAGCGGGATGAACGGACGCTATTCCACTGCACTCCCGTGCACGCTCGCGGCTGCCTCGAGTTGGGACCTGGATGCTTCGTACGAATACGGGGCGCTGATTGGACGCGAGCTGCGGGCGCAGGGATTCAACATGTCGCTCGGAGGTGGCGTTGATCTGACCCGTGATCCGCGCAACGGCCGCAACTTTGAGTACCTGGGCGAGGATCCCGTTCTCGCCGGCAAGCTGGTGGCCCAGCTCATTCGGGGAACCCAGGACCAGCACGTCCTGGGCGACATCAAGCATTACGCGCTCAATGACCAGGAGAGCGGACGCAACGCGGTCAACGTCAATATCGACGAGCGTTCCATGCGAGAGACCGACCTGCTCGCCTTTGAGATCGGTATACGCGATGGAAACCCAGCGGGGGTGATGTGCTCTTACAACCGCGTGAATGGCGAATATGCCTGCGACAGCAAGTATCTCCTGAAGGAAGTTCTAAAGAAGGAGTGGAAGTTCCCCGGATTTGTCTTGTCCGACTGGGGAGCGGCACACAGCATTGCCAAAGCTTCTGCGGCCGGAATGGACCACGAACAGCCCAATGAATATTTCTACGGCGAGCGCCTCAAAAGGGCGGTCGAAGCCGGCCAGGTTCCGATGTCCGAAGTGGACGACCACGTTCACCGCATCGTGCGCTCCATGTTGGTGACCGGGGTGATTGACGATCCTCCGCAAAAAAGCGTGGTTGACGTGATGGGCGGTTTTGAGATCGCTCAGCACATCGCCGAACAAAGCACGGTTTTGCTGAAGAATGACAAGCAGCAGTTGCCCCTGCAACCTTCCCATCTGAAGTCCATCGCCATCATCGGAGCACATGCGGATGTGGGCATGTTGTCCGGAGGGGGATCCGCTCAAGTTGATCCTCCCGGCGGAAACGTCATCATGCCTGCGGGCAAACGTCAGACCGTCTGGGGCTCTCCCGTATGGTTTCCAACCTCCCCGCTGAAAGCGATCCGGGTGAAAGCGCCGGACGCGAAAGTCGAATACGACGCGGGAACCGATCTCAGTTCCGCCGCGGCGCTGGCCAAAAGGTCAGATGTCGCCATCGTTTTCGTTTCGCGGTGGGAAAGCGAAGGGCAAGACTCGGAGAATCTTTCCTTGCCCGATAATCAGGATGACTTGGTTGCGAAGGTGGCTGCCGCTAATCCCCACACCATCGTGGTGCTGGAAACCGGCAATCCGGTGGCGATGCCTTGGCTGGGCCAGGTGAGTGCGGTTTTGGAGGCGTGGTTTGCCGGCAGCCGTGGCGCCGAAGCAGTGGCCAATATCTTGTTCGGGGATGTGAATCCAAGCGCCAAATTGCCAATTACCTTTCCTAAAGACGAAGCGGACTTGCCACACCCGAGCATCGTCAAGCCGCCTCCGGGAAACGAACCTCCGTTCAGCCATCCCGATGCCTGGAAGAAAAGACTTGAAGGCCTGCCCGCATTCCAAACCAATTACGACGAAAGATTGAAAATCGGATACAAATGGTACGACGTGGAAAAGAGGCCGGTACTGTTTCCTTTTGGACATGGGCTCTCCTACACCAGCTACGCATATTCCAATTTGAAGGTGACGCCGGGCGAGCGCGTGAGCCTGAGTTTCACCGTGAAGAACACGGGAAGCCGCGCCGGAACCGAAATCGCGCAGGTCTATGCCGGACTACCGGCAAATGCCGGCGAGCCTCCTAAACGGCTGGTAGGCTGGAGCAGGGTGAAGCTGAATGCAGGTGAGAGCAAGGATGTGACGGTTGAAATAGATCCGTTGTTCCTCTCCATTTTCGACAGCGGTCGACACGGATGGCTGCGACTACCCGGAGACTATATGGTTTTGGTGGGAGGCTCATCGGACAGCCTACCGCTACGACAGCGCCTCAGTCTCAAAGAACCCTAACGACAGAGACGGAGTGGGAAGTCGAAACGTTTACCCCCACACAAAAAATGTCCATGTGATTTTGAAAAAGGCAGTTTTGAACGGGCGGCGGCGATTGGTCGGGAGTATATGCTGGTGGGGAGGATATGAAAGAACGGTGCACCAGGAATGGGGATTGAAACCGATCTCCTCTCCCCCCAGCAGCCGGTTCGAGTGGCATGTGCAGGATGGAGTATTCCAGGACAGGCCGCTGCCCACTTCGTCTCCGGAGGCAGCCACTTGGAGCGTTATTCGCAAGTGTTCAACTCCTGCGAGATCAATTCGTCGTTTTATCGTCCGCACAAGAAAGAGACCTGGGAGCGATGGGCCAGGTCGGTGCCCGCTGGATTTCGGTTCTCGGTCAAAGCTCCAAGGACCATAACCCATGAAGCAAAGTTGAATTGTAGTTGCGGGATGTTGTCAGCTTTTTATCAGCAGATTAACTTTTTGGGCGATAAGCTCCGTCCAGTACTGATCCAGCTACCGCCTAGCCTGGAATTTGACCCCGCCGGCACGAGGAAGTTTCTAACAATGCTCCGCAAGAGTCACTCAGGAGACGTTGTATGGGAGCCGCGCCATGAGAGCTGGTTCGATGAATATGCGGACGACTTGCTAAAGGAATTTGCTATTGCCCGCGTAGCCGCCGACCCGGCTTGCGTGCCTGCCGCCATCCGGCCTGGTGGTCTGGCAAGCCTGGCTTATTTTCGGCTTCACGGATCTCCCCGCCGATATTACTCTGCATACACGAATGACTTTTTGAATATGCTCTCCGCGCAGTTGGCAAATTTAGCTACCAGAGCGCGGGTCTGGTGCGTTTTTGACAACACCGCCTCCGGAGCTGCGATTCAAAACGCGCGCGAGTTGACGGCAAAGCTAGGGCAAAGTCGCAGTAGAAAGTCACAAATCACTTGAAGCCGGCGAACGCTCGATTACTTACGATCTTCTGAGTGCATTTCGACTCATAAAAACACCTTATGGCCAAGCTCTGAAAGCCGCGCCCGAAGCTTGCTATAGTGGCGCTGGGGCGGGACTGAGAACTACACACAAATTGAGGGAAGCAGTGCTGTTTCAGTGACGCAAGGTTAGATGCCCTCTAAGTGGAAGGATGGCACAATCAGATGATTCGAAAAGCTGCTCTGCAAGTTGGGGCCCCTGCGCTACTCGCTTTCATGGCATTGAATACGTACTTATCGGTCAAGCATATAAAAAAGATGCAGCAAATTGCCGCGCTCACACTGGAAAGCTCCAACATCCAGGCGGACGTCTCCGCTGTTCTGAAAGACCTGACGGATATGGAAACGGGACAGCGCGGATACCTGCTCACCAACAGCTCTTCGTACCTGCGCCCCTATACCGACGCGAAAAGCAGGATCGGAACTGATTTGGCCAATCTTCGTGACGGGTTGACGAATCGAGCGGATCGCGAACGATCGCTGGAAGCACAGGTTGAGTCTTTGGCTCGTTCAAAGCAAGCCGAGATGGAGCGCTCCATCACCCTGCGGCAACAAGGCTATCGCCACCGCGCATTCATGCTGGTGGATTCGAACGAAGGTATGGAGTACATGGATCAGGCGCGAGGGCTTCTCTCGTCACTATCGGTGGAGGAAAACAGGAACTTCGCGAAACTCGACCGCGACACGAGTGCCGGCCGAAGTAAAGCTTTGGCGGAAACCATTATCTTTAATTCATGCTTGCTGGTGCTGACAGCATGTCTATTTGCACTCATCCGCTACCACTGGCAAGTGCTCGAACAGGAAGCAGCCCAGAGCAGACAAGCGCTGGCAGTGGGCGATTCCCGCCTGGAAAAACTAACGTCTGCCCTTTCCAACCAAGCACGCTCCACGACGTCTGCCATTGAGACCAACGCACGCTTGCTGCTGCAAAACTACGGTGGGTTTTTGCCACGCCAGGGCAACGAACATGCTGAGCGCATAGTTCAGGCAGCGGCACAAATGGAGCGACTGCGACAAGATCTGGTCGGCAGCGTAGGCTCCAGCAAGTAGGGAACACATCAAGAACGTGTCACGACCAGGCCGAGGATTCTCTCATTCATGGTTCGGTGAGAGCCTTGGCTTGTGCCATGGTCGTACCACCCAATAACTCAAACACAATCTTCGTATTAGCTAGGGCGGGTATGGTCGCGTGGAATAGATCCATCGTAATCACAGCCTTACCGTCCGGAGATGGGCCAGCAATAAAACGGCAGCTCCCGCGGTCGATTTTTGTTTCGGCCATCTATGGTTCCTCTCGCCGCTCCGCGAACCGCACCTATCGCAATCGGCTCGACGCTGATAGGCACAGAGTTTTGGCGTAAAGGCCGCAGCAATGTACCGGCTTACGGGTTCTCCGGCGTGGAGCTCTGGGTGTCGGTGCCGGAGCCAGTGCCACTGCCAATCCGGGCCCCGATCACGTCTCCAGAGACGATCATCTCCACCCGGCGATTCATTTTGCGGCCAGCAGCGGTGCCATTGTCCGCCACGGGGTCGGATTTCCCCATCCCTCGCGCTACGACATTGGTGATAGAGACCCCAGAACTAACGAGGTAATCGCGAACCGTAGCCGCGCGCTTTTCCGACAGCGCCTGGTTGTACTCCTCACTCCCGATGCTGTCGGTGTGTCCCTCGATTTCAAGTTTCAGGTCAGGATAAGCGAGTACAATTCCCGACACTCTGGCCAAACGCTCACGGGCAGCGGGTTTTAGCGTGTACTTGTTGAAATCAAAGAGCACATCGGGCATATTGACGACCAGACCGCGAACCGTATCGCGGGTTTGCAATACCTGGTTCAGCTGGGTCAACAGGCGCGCGCGCATTTCTTCTTTCTGCTGAACGGCTTCTTGACGGGCACGATCAGCTTCCCGGGTCGCCCGTTCAGCTTCCTGGGTGGCACGTTGCGCCTCTTCCTTTTGACGCTCAGAATCCTCCGCCGCCTGGCGGGAGGCCTCGGCTTGTGCTTGCGCCTGCTGTTGCGCGGCTAGAGCAGCAGCTTGGCGCTCCTGGGCTTCTGCTTGTGCCCGTTCGGCCTCAGCGCGCCGGCGTGCATCTTCGTCAGATTGGGCTTGGGCCTGCGTGGCGCGCTCTTGCGCCTGTATCGCTCGCTCTCGCGCCGCCTTGGCATCCGCCTCCGCCTTCTCTTGTGCCTCCTGGGTGGCGCGTCGTTCCGCTGCCAGGCGATCTTGCTCCTTCCGGCGGAGGGTCAACACCCGCGCATCTTCGGCCATCTGCGAAGCGCCGCGAGCGGCTGTTCCAATCGGAGTGCGTCCCTGCTTGCGTCGCAGGTAGTCTTCGGCTCGTTCCAGCATCTCTACGGCTTTGGCCAGACTGGGGGCTGCGTACTGCTCGGCCCCGGCAGCTTTCGCGATGGCGACCGCATTTCGAGCCTCCAGCAGATCGAGAGGGACGTTGCGATCGGCCTGCGTGGCGGGCAGCTGTTCCGCGGGCACGTCGATGATGTATTGGCCGCCTTCGAGGACGTCGAACCTGGTATCTATCGGCTCTTCAAAACCCTTGGTTTGCTGACGCAGGATATTTTCCGCGACCACCTCATTGCTGGGGTGAGTGACAGAGTAGTAGGGCTCCGCTGTGACGATCAACCCAAATGCCTGCAGGTCGGTGGTGACATCGAGCTTGCTTTTGCCGCTATCGCCTGGAAGCACCTCCCCCAGATTGACAGCCCGGCCTTCCGGCGTGATCGCCCACAAAACATAGGTGAGGTACTGTCCCCCGAACTTCCGGGCGGGCTGAAGGTGAGTGAGTTCCGCGCTAATCGCCAGGCGCCCAACTTTTCCGTCAACCTTGGCATGTCCGCCGACTTCCGGCATCAGCTCAGTGCCACGAAAATCGACGGTGGTGGAACCGCCACGGTGCCGGTAGTTCACGGCCTTGGTGGTACGGGCAAATACGTTCACGCGGAAAACGGGAGTCTGGTCGCTCTGCCTGTCCGTTTTTTGATTCGTCCCCTGAGGCTCGGCGCTCGGTTCGGACGATTGGGATTGGTCTGGCGGCGGGACTGAGAGAGGGGTTGCGGAATTATCCTGGGCAAAAACCGCCACAGAAACAATCATCAAGAGCAGTAAGGGCAAACGATATTTCATCACTGTACTTTCTCCTCCCAGTTTCTAATACATTCCCCAAGGCGCATCTGCCCATAGCACTATCCTGAAATTTAATATGAGCGACGCTGTGACTGCTAGTGGCAGATGATCGCGATTGTACGGAATAAGAGCAGCGCAGCCCATACGTTTCATAGGGTAGCATCCTTGGGTGCTTCGGGTAGTCGGATACCCCAAACGATCAAGTCCTGAGCGCACATCTTGCTCCGGAAACCGACACGGGAATTCCGCACCTCGGCGCGGGTTGGTGACAGCCAGTGCCTGCGGCCTGGCTGGCTGAAGAGAAGCCTCGCCGCGAATTACAATTTCACGTTATCATTTCAGCAAGAACGGTAGTCCTTGCCATCTCGGAACACATTTTTGGGGGAAATATGGCGATCGACGGTGTACGGATAGCTGACGGAAGCGACGACCCAGGACGCGCTCAACTCATGGAGCGCCTTAACGTATATTTATTCGGCGCAACTGTATTGTTTGCATCATTTGGAATGGGTGAAGCCGTTTATCGACTTTTATTCTCAGAGTTTGACGGCGCAACCGATCGTATTCCCGCTGAAGTGCTGTTTGGTTTGATATTTTCGTGGCTCGCCACCAGGTTCGGCGGCGGCGTGTACAGAAATCGCAGGCAGAGGAGCGCGCGGCTCAACTTCATTCGGGCCCGCACTCATCACATCCGTGGAGCTGTGGAAGGAATCAGTCCCATGGCCCACCCCTTGAAAAATCAACAATCGATTAGAGTAATTCGCGAAGAAGTCGACCGGATTGAATGGGCAATTAAAGAAATCTTGCCGGAATAAAATTCTCGTGCAAGGGGCGCCCGAAATCGCCGGCGCACAGATTCCCGCCGACAGCAAATCGCCAGTCACTGAAAGTGGTCGCGCCTCGTCTCGCGCCCCTGCGAGGTAAGCAGGAAATACGAAGCACATTGGCATACACTGGAGAATGGGTGATTCTATGGTTCGCGGAATCCAACTTTTTCGTAGCGCCCTGATCCTTTTCTCCCTGTCAAGCTGTATCGTAACCGCCGCGGCGGCCAATGACGTTCTGGGAGAGATCGAGTTGGAAGGCGCCACTAATGTGGAGAAAACCTCCGGGGTATGGATCGACGGCCAGTACATGGGCTACCTGAAGGAACTGAAGGGCTCGAAGAAGATCTTGCTGCTTCCCGGAGCGCATCAGATCGCGGTCCGCCAAAACGGATATCAAGATTTCACGCGCGAGCTGGTTGTGCAGCCCGGAGGGAAGCAACAAGTCGTGGTGACAATGGTCAAGGATCTGCATTTCAAGATGCCGCCTGTCACGGCTGAGATCAAACTGTCCGTAAATCCTGATCGTGCCGCGGTGTTTTTGGACGGTCTATTCGTGGGCCATGTGGGTGAGTTCGGGGGAATCGCCAAGAGCCTGCTGGTCGCCCCCGGGCATAGGAAAATAGCGATCAGTCTGCCCGGCTATGCAACCTTCAGCACCGAGGTCGACCTCTCGCCCAATCAGAAATTTGAAATCAAGACAGACTTGGTGAAAACCGGGATCACCCAAGAGATTCCTCCCTCCGGCCACAAATACAAATAATGAGTGACGCTGCCGCTCCCTCCAAGCAGGCGGACCCTCTGCAAAAAGGGATTCTGTCCAGATCTATGGATCGAACCCGAAGGCCTCTACGGCAAGCCGTTCCAGTACACCACCATTGCCCCACCCACCAACTGTCATCCTGAGGAAGCGGAGTCCCTCGCGAAGCGAGAGACTCCCAACGAAGGACCTATGCATTTCCTTGGCGTCACCGATACCAGCATGGTTCACGCACAATCCATGATCGAGGCAATCAATCGCTGGCTCTGAAAGTCGTGCTGCCCGTCCGTCAGTGGTACTACGCTCAGTCTTCACCGCGGCGGCGGGACAGGCCCCGAGCGAAGCCGATCGGACCCGCCGGCCCTCTTCCTGAACCTGAACGCGCCCCCGCTCGCTCGCAACGAACCGGCACGGTTATCATCAGCCCATCATGGCCTTGCAGTGACCAGCGCCATTCAGAAATGACAAAAATTGGTAGTCCGATTGTCAAAAAATGACAGTAGGCCGCAACCGGACACTGAGCCGAGTGCAAGGGCGGCCCGCATGTCGTTCAAAAATCAGCGGCACTTCCCGGCGGCCATGTGTACTTTGGTAATTAACGCAGTGGCAAGCGGAGTGCGAATATAACTGGCGTCGGTGGCTGAGACCGAGATTCGAACAATTCGAGATTCAAACAAAAGAGGGAAAACAACGAGATGCGTAAACAGAAGGGTTTCTCACTGATCGAGCTGCTGATTGTGGTGGCGATCATCCTGATCATTGCCGCGATCGCCATCCCGAACCTGCTGCGCGCCAAGATCAGCGCCAATGAATCTTCGGCCGTCGGCTCAGTTCGCAACATCATCACTGCTGAGATTTCGTATTCGACCAGTTTCCCGCAGGCTGGCTATGCGGTGAACATCCTGGCTCTGGGGCCGGGCGCTGGCAACCAGACCTGCCCTGCGGCTGGTCCGGCGGTCGCTAATGGTTGCTTGATTGATGCTGTGCTCGCTGGCGGTACCAAGAGCGGCTACGGCTTTGAGTCCCTCGGGGCGAATCCGGTTGCCGGCGTAAACACGTCGTTCACTGCGGGTTCGGTTCCGGTCACTTACAACCAGACGGGCACGCGCAACTTCTGCGCCTTTGAAGATGGCGTTTTGCGCCAGCTCCCTCCTGCCGTCGGCAACACTGGCGGACAGGCTGCCGCGGCGGCTCTGGCCGCAGCCGGTGGTGCTGCGACCTGCACTGTGGCTCCCTGGGTCGTACTGCAATAGCTTAAGTAGGGCAATTACCTGGGGGAGGGTAAGAGCCGGGAGCGCCGGATGGCAACATCCGGTGCTCCTTTTTGATTGTTGACGTGTGGGGATAAAAATTATGTGGGGCCGGACGTTCCCGTCCGGCCTGGGCGGGTGAGGACGCCCGCCCCTACATGGACTGTGCAAAGACCATGGCCGGGACAGGAACGAACGTTTTCCCGGAAACCAGGTGACTGGCAGCCCGGCTGCAACTTAATCAGGGCAAGAGGACGGACTTGTATGCAACGGCAAAAAGGATTTTCGTTAATCGAGTTGCTGATCGTGGTGGCGGTAATCCTGGTAATCGCCGCGATCGCGATTCCCAGCCTGCTGCGGGCAAAAATCTCCGCCAATGAATCCTCGGCAATCGGATCCATGCACACAATTATCAACGCGGAAATTTCATATTCGACAAGCTTCCCGCAGACTGGATTTGCCCCGAACATTCTGGCTCTTGGGCCGGGCGCGGGAAACCAGACATGCCCGGCTGCCGGACCCACCGCCGCCAACGCATGCATCATTGACACCGTCTTATCGGGAGCAGCAAGCGGCGCCGCCGTCAAGAGCGGTTACGGCTTCGAGGCTCTGGGACAAAACCCCGTTGCCGGCGCATTCAGGTCCTATACAGCGGCGGCCGTGCCCACGTCCTACGACGCGACCGGTACCCGTGATTTCTGCACCTTTGACGATGATGTGTTGCGCCAGCTTCCGCCGGCCCCAGGCAATACCGGAGGAGTCGCGGCCGCAGCGGCCGTGGCCGCCGCAGGTGGTCCTGCGACATGTACCGTGGCTCCCTGGATTCCACTGTAAGAGGCCGAGGCTCGCGCGCTGAGCACTTCCCTTATTACCCGCATCCGCGACGCTATCCGTATTCGATCGTCCTTTGCATATAATTTCTGCGGAACCGTTCACCCCCAATGGCGGCAATTGAAATTCTAGGGATTGAGAAAACCTACAGCGTGGGCTTCTGGCGCAAGCGGTCGAAGCGCGCGCTGCGGCCGCTGAATCTCACGGTTGAGGACGGCGAAATATTCGGTTTCCTCGGACCGAATGGCGCGGGCAAGACCACTACCCTGAAAATCCTCATGGGCCTGGTATTTCCGACCAGTGGCAGCGCGCGCATTCTGGGCATGGAACTGAACGATCCGCGCATGAAGGCGCAAATCGGGTTTCTGCCCGAGCAGCCTTATTTTTACGATTACCTGACCGCGCGCGAGTTGCTCACCTATTACGGGCAGCTTTCAGGCGTAGACGCCCGCCAGCTATCGCGGGGCGTGAACGACGCCCTGGGCCGGGTGGGGTTGCCCGACGCGGGCAACCTGCAGCTGCGAAAATTTTCGAAAGGCATGCTACAGCGGGTGGGGATTGCGCAGGCGATCCTGCATGATCCTAAAGTCGTATTTTTGGATGAGCCTATGTCGGGGCTGGATCCCATGGGCCGCCGCGAGGTCCGCAATCTGATGGAAGCATTGAAGAGAGAGGGGAAGACGGTTTTTTTCTCAACCCACATCTTGTCTGACGCCGAGGCTTTGTGCGACCGGGTGGCGATCATTCACCTGGGGCAGTTGCGCGGCGTCGGGGCGGTGCCCGACCTCACCGCCAGCGTGCGCGGAAAGGTGGAAATATTCTGGAACAGCGCCTCGGTCCCAGCGGCCATAAGGGTCTTGGGAGCGGAATGGCACGTGGTGGGAGAGACGGTGCGCGCCGTCATCCCCGAAGAAAATCAGGACGCGGCCCTGGACATCCTGCGGCGGGAGCGGCTGCGGCTGATTTCCGTCACCCCAGTGCGCATGTCGCTGGAAGATTATTTTCTCGCCCAGCTCTCGCCCGCGGCGGAGGCGGTCACATCATGAACTCCCGCATCCTGCATATCGCCACCAACACTTTCCGCGAAGCGGTGCGTGATCGCGTGCTCTATAACCTCATCGCATTTGCCCTGCTGCTTTCCGGGGCCGCGGTGCTGGTGGGGCAGATCTCCATTGGGATCGAGAGCCTGGTGGTCATCAACCTGGGACTGGCCGCGGTATCGCTGTTCGGACTCGTGATTGCCATTTTTATCGGAATTGGACTGGTCTCGAAGGAAATCGACAAGCGCACGCTTTACACCGTGTTGTCGCGTCCCGTGCGGCGCTGGGAGTTCATCGCGGGAAAGTTTTTTGGCTTGGCCGGGACCCTGGTGGTAAATACTTTTTTCATGGCGATTGGGGTATTCGCCGCCCTGGCATATGTGTCCCATCGCCTGCAGAGCGCCGACGCGTGGGTGCTGGTAGCGCTCTATTTCATTGTCCTGCAATTCTTCATCATCACTGCTCTGACCTTGTTTTTCTCGTCTTTTTCGTCGCCGCTTCTTTCCGCCGTGTTTGCGTTCTCGTTGTTCGTGATCGGAAGCTTTGCAGACGATCTGCGTGGTTTCGCGAAGATCACTCATGGCATGACCCGCTGGCTGGCGCTGGCAGCCGCATACCTTGCGCCCAATTTCTCTGCCCTGAACGTGGTTGGCCAGGTGGCGCACGGCCTGGCCGTGCCCTCGCAGTTGATCGCATACAACACCGCGTATGCGCTGGTGTATTCGGTCGCCGTGCTCAGCGGGGCGGTGCTGATTTTTGAACGCCGCAACTTAAAATGATCCGCGCCCGAATCACCACAGCGTGCGCTGCCGCAGCTTTGCTGCTGGGCTTCGCGGGCTCGGTTCTGCTGTTGCAGCAGGTAGACCACATGCGCTCAGGCGCGCCCTCCCAGGATGCTCTCTATATCTCGTCGCCCAGATTGCTGCGGCGGCTAAGCCTGGGGTACAGCGGCCTCATGGCTGACGTCTATTGGACTCGCGCGGTGCAGTATTACGGCGCCATGCATCACGCCGGTGGTGGCCGTTACGAACTGCTGCTTCCTTTGCTCAACATCACCACCCAGCTTGACCCTCGACTTACGACCGCCTATGAGTTTGGGGGAACATTTCTTTCGGCCAAGCCGCCCAACGGCGCCGGAGTGCCGGCAAAGGCCATCGAACTGGTGGAGTACGGGATTCGCAGCAATCCCGAGAACTGGCGCCTTTATTACGACCTGGGATTCATTCATTACGACCTGGACGACTACCCTGCGGCCGCGGAGGCATTCATGCGGGGTTCGCGGGTGCCCAACGCGCATCCGTTTCTGAGAATATTGGCGGCGCGGATGGCTGAACACGGCGGTGATCCCGAGACCGCGCGAATGTTATGGAGTGCCGCCTACCAGACGGCCACTGACCACAACATTCGCGCCAATGCCGCGGCCCACTTGCGGGCCTTGCAGGCGGCGCATGACGTCGCGGAACTGGAGCGCATGGTGGAAGCCTACCGCGAGAAGAATGGTCGCGTGCCCGCAAATTTCGCTGTGATGGCGGCCACCGGTGCTCTTGGCGGTGTCCCCCTCGACCCTGTCGGAAATCCTTACAAGCTGATGCCGGATGGGCGGGTCGAAGTGCGCGATCCGGATGCTCTTCCCTTCCTAAACGCCGGGTTGCCTGCCGGGTACGTGGCTCCGCCCGTGCCTAAGATTGCGCCGGCGGATTAGGCAGTCGAAACTCCCGGGTCTGCGGTCGTAAACTCTTCATTTGAGATCCCGTCAGCTCAGCATCTCAGCCTGGCTTCTCCGCTGGTGGAAGCGGGAGCGCGCATCCGGCTTCGCAGGAAGTCGCCCTTGCGACGTAATTGCGGGGGCGACGGCTGCATTGAAAGATCTTTTGGCCGGTCGGACCGGCGCCGGTCTAGCCTGAACATAGGAATCTGCATGCCCCTTCCTTCAGCATGCGCCAAATCTTGCTGCGTTCTCGATACAGTACAATTTGTATTAACGGCAGGCTTAAACCTGACAAACCAGAGCTGAAAAGATCGCAAAACTGCCACGCGCCAGCACTCACCGGTCAGTGCATCCAACAACTCAGAGGGGTCATGTGGTTGCAGGGTTCTATAGAGAAGCCGCCAAAGAAGCCGCCACCAATGAATAGTTCGTCTCCGCATACGGTCTTAGCGATCGCCGCTTTTTGCGCATTGATTTCGGCGAGCGCGCAGGCCCTGCCCACGGTGCGCTCGGTAGCCGACGCGGTGGACCAGCACTATAACCACCTGCAGACCTTACAGGCGGATTTCACTGAGATTTATCAGGGAACAGGAGTTGAGCGGCAGGAATCGGGAAAGCTTTGGCTGAAAAAACCCGGCAAGATGCGCTGGGAGTATCGTTCTCCGGAAGAGAAGCTGTTTGTCGGCGATGGGCGGGATGCCTGGCTGTATCTGCCCGCCGGGAAGCAGGCGCGGAAGTCGTCAATGCGTAAATTGCAAGACCTTCGCTCTCCACTTGGGTTTTTGCTCGGCAAAAGCAGACTGCAAAAGGAATTACAGGCTTTGTCATTTGCCCCTGACTTGCAGCCATGGAAGCCGGAGGATGTCATCCTGCGAGGCGTCCCGCGTAACCTCGAAGACCGGGTCAGGCAGGTGCTGCTGGAAGTGACTCCGCAACGCCAGATCGTCCGCATCCTGATTCACGGGGTGGATGATTCGATTACCGAGTACAGGTTCAGCGGCCAAAAGGAAAATGAGCCGGTCAGCGAAGGTCAGTTTCATTTCACCGCCCCTCCGGGGACGGAAGTAATTGAGGACCAGACCGGAGACTAAACTTTAGCAGAATGCTGCCGTTACCCTTGATAGACCTTCGTGCTAAGTAGAAGCAAAGTAACCATTTTCCGATGTTAGACTTGAGGTGGGCAGCCGGGTTTTTTGAGGAAAAATGGCTGAGTTTTTGGTCAAAGTCGCCGACGAGCGCGGTCACCTGACGCAGCAAGTCGAAAACGGGTACTCGGAAGCCGAAGTCCGCGACCGTTTCGCGCAACAGGGATTCCTGGTTTATTGGGTAAAGCCCAAAGGGGTCCTGACCGGCGGGGGCATTAGCCGCCGCAAACGGGTAAAGTCCTCCCCGTTCCTGGTCTTTAACCAGCAGCTGTTCACCTTGCTCAAGGCTGGTTTGCCGGTTCTGGGGTCTTTAGATTTGTTGATCAAGCGCCAAAGGGACCCTTATCTGCGCACGCTTTTGCAAAATGTGCGCGAGCGAGTGAAGAGCGGTGAGTTGCTTTCCGAGGCCTTTTCGGCGCAAAACGTCTTCCCCAAGATTTACACCTCGACCCTCATGGCGGGCGAGAAAAGCGGAAATATGGAGGAGGTGCTGTCGCGCTTCATCAACTTCCAGCGCCTGGCGCTCACTTTCAAAAAGAAGCTGCTGGTCTCACTGGTGTATCCGGCGCTGCTGATCACCATGGTTTCCGGCATGTTCATTTTTTTAATGGTGTACGTGGTCCCGAAATTTGCCGACCTTTATCAGAATCTGAACGCGCAACTGCCGGCCATTACCTTGTTCATGCTGGCTCTGGGCAAGCATGCGCAGGCATATGGGCCGATCGCGCTGCTGGCAGTGGCTGCGGCGGTGGTTTTGCTTTGGCGCTGGCGGGCGACCGACCGGGGGGCGGAGGCGATTGACGCCGCGGTCCACAAACTTCCCGTGGTTGGCGACATCTGGCTCAAATATCATGTGGCAACGTTTTCGCGAATGCTGGCCACGCTTTTGACCGGCGGCATGCCTCTGGTTCCCTCGCTCGAAACCGCCGGGGCATCCATGAACAGCCGGAGGATGGTAAAAGGGTTGAAGAGCGCTGCGGTGCGAGTGCGGGAGGGACAGTCGCTGGCCAAAAGCATCGAAGAGCAGAAGATTTTCCCCGACCTGGCTGTCGAGATGATCGAAGTGGGCGAATCCACCGGAGCTCTGCCGGCGATGTTGAACTCGGTGGCCGAATTTCATGAGGAAGACGTGCAGACGGCTCTGGCTGCGGCCATGTCGCTGATCGAGCCGGTCATTCTCATTATTATGGCGGTGTTCGTTGGTGCGGTGCTGCTTTCGCTTTATTTGCCGATCTTTAATCTGGCATCAAGTATTCATTAGGCAGGCGGGCTTTTCATGGCAACCATAGTAGAAAAAAAATCAGTGCTCTCCGCTGGCGGGAATGGGCTGCCCCTTCCAGGCACCCATGCCGACGACCTGGAGCGCGCCAAGGATATAGCCCGGCGCTACCGCTGCGAGTTCGTGGACCTGCACGATTTCCAGCTTCATCACGAGCTGTTCACCAAGATTTCTCCCCATCTGATGTTCCGTTACAGCTTCGTTCCCCTGGAAGAGACCAGCGATGGCCGGCTGGCGATTGCCATCGCCGATCCCAGCCAGTTAATGATGATCGACGAGATCAGCTTGCTGCTGGGCAAGCGCATCCTCACCAAGGTCGCTACCCTGGCCCAGATCAGCGAGATCCTCAAAAAGACCGAGCAGTCGAAGCGGGTACTGGAGGATGCCAGCGAGGGCTTCACCCTGGATGTGGTGCACGAGGGTCCGGCCTCCGACGAGAGCCTCTCCATTGACAAGCTGACCGCGGAAGGCGACATGAGCCCCATCATCCGGCTTGTGGATACCACCATTTTTACCGCCCTGCAGCGGCGGGCGAGCGACATTCACATAGAAACCCGGGACGATTCGGTGGCCATCAAGTTCCGAATCGATGGCGTGCTTACCCAGGCCATGTCGCCCATCGCCAAGGAGCACCATTCCACCATCATTTCGCGAATCAAGGTGATGAGCGAGCTCGATATTTCTGAGCGCCGGGTCCCCCAGGACGGCCGTTTCCGCGTCAAGTACGGGCAGCCGGAGCGCCCCATCGATTTCCGTGTTTCCATCATGCCCTCCATCCACGGCGAAGATGCGGTGCTGCGCGTGCTCGACAAAGAGTCGATGAGCGAGAAGTTTCGCTCGCTCACGCTGGAGGTGGTGGGCTTCGACGAAGACGACCTGCGCAAATTCCGCCGCTATATCAGCGAGCCCTACGGCATGGTGCTGGTTACCGGGCCGACCGGCAGCGGCAAGACCACCACTCTCTACGCTGCAGTCAATGAGATCAAGACTGAAGAAGACAAAATCATCACTATTGAAGATCCGGTGGAATACCAGATTCGCGGCATTACCCAGATTCCGGTAAATGAGAAGAAGGGACTCACCTTTGCCCGCGGCTTGCGTTCCATTCTGCGGCATGATCCCGACAAGATCATGATTGGCGAAATTCGCGACAACGAGACTGCGCAGATTGCCATTCAATCGGCGCTCACCGGCCACCTGGTTTTCACTACCGTGCACGCCAATAACGTGGTGGACGTGCTCGGCCGCTTCCTCAACATGGGAGTCGAGCCCTACAACTTCGTTTCCGCCCTGAACTGCATTTTGGCGCAGCGGCTGGTGCGGCTGATCTGCAACTCCTGCCGCACCACGGTGCATTATCCGGCGGACGTGCTGGAGCACAGCGGGCTCGATCCCGCGCAGTGGTCCAAGGTCTCGTTTTATGAAGGCCAGGGCTGCATCGAATGCGCTGGGACCGGGTTCAGGGGACGCACCGCGATTCACGAATTACTCGACCTGACCGACAGAATTCGCGAGATGATTCTGGCGAGAAAACCCACATCAGAGATCCGGCGGGCGGCGCGTGAAGAAGGAATGCGCTTCCTGCGCGAGTCGGCCCTGGACAAGGTTCGTACGGGCATGACCACGCTGAAGGAAATCAACAAGGTCACATTTATTGAGACGATGCGATAATGCAGTCGCAGGTGGCCAGTGGCTGGTGGCCGGTATTCAGAATACGAACCCCTGAATCTGCTCACCCATCACTTACAATTTCCATATGAGCTTTGCTTACCATTCCGGCCGGCCCCGCCTGGCCTGCGAGATTTTTCCCGACCGGGTCATTGCCGGCCGGGCTTCCAGTTCCGGGCAGGTGCTCGAAGCTTGCTCCACCACTGAGCTTTCGCCGGGGTGCGTGGTGCCGGACCTGACCGAAAACAACCTGCGCGAACGGAATTCTGTGGTCAGCGCCTTGCGAGAATCGCTCGCCAGCGTTGAGGGGAGCGCCCAGGACGTTGTGGCCATACTGCCGGATGCCGCGGTTCGCGTCGTTCTTCTGGATTTTGAGACCTTGCCCGACAAGCGGGATGAAGCCGAGAGCGTGGTGCGTTTCCGCCTGCGCAAGTCACTGCCTTTCGATGTGGATAAGGCCACGGTCTCGTATCAGAGCCAGGTTGCCGACAGCGGCACGCGAGTGGTGGCCGCCGTGGCCCTCAACAGCGTGGTCCAGGACTATGAAGCCGCGTACCGCGAAGCCGGATTCAGTCCCGGGGTGGTGCTGCCATCCATGCTCGCGGCGCTGGGCGCAGCTTCAGCCAGCCGCCCGACCCTGGTGGTCAAAGTCGACTCGCGTACCACCAGCATTGCCATTCTCGACAAAGAGCACCTGCTGCTGTTCCGGACCCTGGAAAACGCCCGCGGGGTAACCATCAGCGGCGAGCAGCTGGCTGAAGACGTATATCCCTCGGTGGTATTTTTTCAGGATACTTATACCACCAATATCGAACACATTTTTGTAGCCGGTATCTCGGACATGGCCAGTGCCACCCCGGCGCTGCATGCGCAAACCGGGGCGGAGGTGACGGAACTGGTCAAAGCCTCGCAGCTTGGTCTGGGCGGTGGTTCCATTCCCAAGTGGAGAATGGCCGGGGTAGTCGGCGCCCTGCTTTCAAACTGACTATGCGAATTGATATCAATCTCGCGGCCCGCCCCTACGAGGATGCTCGAGGCTTCTGGACCTACTGGGGAACCGGCATGGGTTTGCTGGCGCTGGCCTCGGCTTTGCTGGTGTTTTTGGCCGCGTCCCGATTCGCCGATGCCGGCCGCGATCGGGCGCAGATTGCACGACTGCAGCAGGAGATCGCCGCCTACGATCAGGAAAAGGACCATGCCCAGTCCATACTGAACCAGTCGCAGAATCGGGTCCTGCGCGACCGCTCCCACTTTTTGAACGACCTGTTCCAACGCAAGGCATTCTCCTGGACCCGGGTTTTTGAAGACCTGGAGCGGGTGATGCCGGCGCGGCTGCACGTGGTGTCCATTCATCCCGATATGTCTTCGGACAACAACCTGGAGATTGAGCTGGTGGTGGCCGGAGATTCACGCGAGCAGGCGCTCGACCTGGTGCGCAAGATGGAAGGCTCGAACCATTTCAAACAAACGTATATCAAAACCGAGAGGTCGTCGGAGGTCGTCTCCAGCAGCGGGGACCGGGTGCAATTCGAGATCGGAGCGTTATACGTTCCGTCCGCGGAGAGCGCACCGGCAAGCGGAGGCATGAACTAGTGGCTGATCTCAAATTAGCTCGCAAGCGGCTGAAGATCATCATCGCCGCGCTGGTGGTGGTGGATATCGTCGCGGCGGTGATATTGCTGAGTCCGCTGGCCGGCTCGCAAGAATCGCGCCAGCAGAAACAACGCGCGCTCTGGCTGGAATTGAAGCAGCGGGAGTCGGCTCCGTGGCGGGGGCTGGACAAGAAAATTCCGCTGGCGCAACGCCAGATCGGGGACTTTTATCGCGATCGCTTCCCGGCGGAGGATTCCGCCATCTCCACCGACCTGGGCGCGGTGGCCTCGCGCACCGGGGTTCGGATGTCGGCGGTGAAGTACAACCAGAAAGATGCGGCCATTGACGGTTTGCAGCGCGTGGAGGTGGAGGCCGAGCTCTCCGGCGATTACCTGCAGCTGGTGCGCTTCATCAATGCGCTGGAACGCAACCGCCTGTTTTTCATCGTGGATGACTTGCAGCTGGGCGGCGAGCAGGCTGGAGTTGTTAAACTGCAAATCAGGCTCGAAACTTATCTGAGGTCCGTGTAGTGAAAGTAGGCTCGGAAAATCGCAGCAAACTGATAGCCGCAATCTCGCTGGGAGTGGTGGCGCTGGTGTTGGTGGGCCTGCGCTTTATCAACTTCTCCAGCAGCGGCAGCTCGCCCAGCGCGGCGGCGCCGGTTTCTGCCACCCTTGACCCAACCCCGCCAGCTGCGCCCATGGCGGGAACCCGGTCCCAGACACGAACCCGGAATAAAACCAGAAAACATTCCGACGCCCAGTCCCTCGATCCCACGCTTCGCTATGACCTTCTCAAAGCCAGCGAAGATACCAAGTACGAGGGAGCGGGGCGGAACATCTTCAAAGCGCACGTGGAAATTCCCAAGATCGTTGAGAATCCACGGACGGACCAGGCCGGCCCTACTGCGCCCGCGGCCCCGCCCGGTCCTCCGCCGATCGAGTTGAAGTACTACGGCTTTGCCAACGTCGTGAGCAAGCCCGGCGATCCCCACAGTATTTTCCTCGCCCATGGCGAAGATGTCTTCATCGCCAAGGAAGGCGATATTGTGAACCGCAGGTACAAAATCGTTCACGCCACTCCCAATGCGGTGGAGATTCTGGATGTGCTGAGCAACAACCGCCAGAGCATTCCGCTCACGCAGGGGTGACCGGTTTCGTCGGGAAATTGATAGGTTGATTCAAAGACTCGTGCAAGCGTCCACTCATCGGCGTTTCAGATCGCAGCGCGGCTACATCCTGCTGACGCTAATGCTGTTCGTTGCCTTGCTGGCGATTGCCTCGCTGGCGATGGTTGAGAAAATCAGCTTTCAAATCAAGCGCGATCGTGAGGAGGAGCTCATTCATCGCGGGGTGCAATATTCGCGGGCGGTGCGGAGGTATTTTAAGAAGTTCGGGCGCTATCCCACCCGCGTCGAGGAGCTCGAGAGTACCAATAACCTTCGCTTTCTGCGAAAACGCTACAAAGACCCGATCACCGGCAAAGACTTCAAGCTGCTGCATATGACCGATGTGCAGGTGTCCATCAACCCCGGCGCGGCCAGTGGGCTGCCGCCAGGGCCGGATGCCAGCATTTCGGCTGATCAACCGGGTGCGCCGACTCCCTCGGGGACCGCTTCAACAGGCCCGGGCGCCAATCCGCTTCCCGGAGCTGCACAGCCCGGGGAGCAAAGGGAACAGCAGGAGGCGGCAGCCGCGGCCACGCTGAACCCGCCTGGGCAAGCCGGGCCTCAGACTGCCTCACAACCGGGTGCCCCTGGAGCCGCGGGTGGCCCCGGAGCCGCCGCCGGGCCCACGCCAGGCCCTCAGGTTTTCGGTGGAGGAGCAGTGGTTGGGGTCGCGAGCACCAGCAAAGAAAAGACCATTCGCGAGTTCAACAAGAAAGATCGCTACAACCAGTGGCAGTTCATTTACGACCCCAGCAGCGACCGCGGCGGTTTGCTGACCACCCCCAATCAGCCTCAGCTTGCGGGCGCGGTTCCCGTGAACCAGCAGAACGGGGTGCCGGCAGCTGCCGGACAGCACCAGGGATTCGGCCCATCCCCGGGAATGAATGCCGGTCCGCAGCCGCAGCAGCCCAGTCCTCCCCAGCCCGATCAACAGTAAGGCCGATTCAAGCCGGGTAATGACTTACTTCGCTTGAGTTTGAAACACGCCTGATTGGCTGTTGTGATAAGCTCTGTGCCCCAAGGAGGCATTATGAAACAGTTTAGCTTTACCGCTGCTTGTGCTCTGTGCTTCGCTTTAGGCACTATTGTGCCGGTGGTGATCACTCACGCACAGTCAAATGCTCCCGCGCGAACGTTCTACCAGATCTCTTTCATGAAGACGAGGCCGGGACAAGATGCGTTCAAAATGGAGCGAGAACTCTGGAAACCCATACATGTAGATCGCGTGAATACCGGCCAGATCAACTCCTGGACGGTCATGCAGCCGATCTATTCTGGGCCGCATCCTTACGATTACATTACCGTTGAAACCGCGAACACCATGAACGCTTTTACGGGCACTGACTACGAGCAAGTAATGACGAGAGCCTGGGGCAAGGAAAGACTTGAGAGTGGAATGGCTAAAACGGAGGCTGCCCGGGACATGATAGGAAACGAGGTGTGGGTAGCCGTCGACAACGTTTCCAAACAGACCAAGTAAAGAGGCCGGTTCAAGCGTGGCGCATTGCCTCCTAACTTTTTGGAAAAACCGCCAGCAAGAAAACGAAGCCGGTTGCCCCTAGGAGCTAACTGGCTTTTTTCTTCTTCCCCGTTGCTGACGCCTACTTCTATCTAAAGTTAAGCTATCTTAAGTCAAGGCACATTTGCAGTTCCGGCAGCTTGCTAGCTGATCCCGGTAAGACGTCGGCAATCTGTGACATGGCTGACTAAGTCAAAAAGCAAAGTTGTTCCCCAAATAGCCGGCACTCCGCATTAAATAAAATGACTCGCCGGTACAAAATAAAAAGCCCCCTTTATATGCGGGGGCTTCTCTAAATTTCTTAAAATCACGATCTCTGAAACGACGGAAGGCTTAGACGCTGAACGATGAGCCGCAGCCGCAGGTGCTCTTCACGTTCGGATTTTCGAATTTGAAGCCGGCGCCTTCGAGCGTCTCGATGTAATCCACGACGCAGCCGTTCAGGTACATGACCGAGGTTGCGTCCACAAAAACCTTCAGGCCTTCCATGTCGAAAACCTTATCCATCATGCCGGAAGCATTCTCGAACGACATAGAATACGAGAAGCCGGAGCAGCCTCCGCCCACAACTCCCACACGCAGTCCGGCCGGCACGGGCGTCTGCTGGCTCATGATTTCCTTAACCTTGACAACGGCGTTCGGCGTCAGGGAAATGGGGGCCTTCTTGGTCTCCTGCGGAGTTGTCTCTTGCGGCTTGATTTCCGGGGTTGCGGTGGTGGCCATGAATTCTCCTTTGCTTGGGATGATTATAACAGACGCAATTTAGGGCTTCGGGGATTCAAGTTTCGGGTTCATCCAGAGATAACCCGCGCAAAGACCATGTGGGGCCGACGCCCTCGTCCGGCCTGGGCGGGTGAGGGCACCCGCCCTAGATGGCGCTGTGCAAAGACTCAGGCGGCTTTCGCGTCCCGCCACGGATCCAGTACCACCTTGATGCATTCGTCCTGCTTGTCGCGGAATGTCCGGTAGGCTTCTGGCGCTTCATCCAGCGACAGGCGATGGGTGATAACAAATGACGGATCGATCACGCCGCTTTGAATCATATTCAACAAGCGCTCCGAGTAGCGGTGCACGTGGGTTTGCCCCATCTTGAAGATAAGGCCTTTCCCGAAACTGGCGCCAAATGGAAGCTTATCCAACAGACCGCCATACACTCCCGGCACCGAGACCACCCCGCCTTTACGGCAGGCCTGGATTGCCTGGCGCAGCACGGTAGGCCGGTCGAAGGAGAGCTTCATTCTTTGCTTGGAGTAGTCGTAGGCAGCGGCGAGTCCGGTGCCGTGGGCCTCGAGACCTACGGCGTCAATGCAGGCATCCGGCCCGCGGCCGCCGGTCATCCATTTCAACTCGTCCACCAGGTCGTCGACTTCTTCGTAATTGATAATGTCCGCGCCTGCCGTGCGCGCCATCTTCAAGCGCTCGGGAAAACGATCGATTGCGATGACGCGTTCCGCTCCGAGAAGAAAAGCGCTGCGAACCGTGAATTGACCCACCGGGCCGCATCCCCAGACCGCCACCACGGCGCCGGGCTGAATGTCGCAGTTCTCGGCGGCCATAAAACCAGTGGGAAAAATGTCGGACAAGAACAACACTTGCTCATCCGTCAACCCAGCCGGAATTTTGGTTGCGCCAACATCGGCGAAAGGGACCCGCGCAAACTGCGCCTGGCCGCCGGCGTACCCGCCCATCATGTGGGAATAGCCGAACAGCCCTGAGCCGGAAAATCCATTTAGTTTTTCCGCCATCCAGGCGTTGGGATTGGTGTTATCGCAAGCCGACCAAAGTTCATGCTTGCAGTAATAACATTGGCCGCATGCAATGGTGAAGGGAATGACCACTCGGTCGCCCTTCTGCAGCTTGACCACCTCAGCGCCGGTTTCCACCACTTCCCCCATGAACTCGTGGCCAAGAATGTCTCCGGGTTGCATAGTGGGAATGTAGCCATCATAGAGGTGCAGGTCCGATCCGCAGATTGCGGTTTGGGTAACACGTAAAATCGCATCTCTCGGATTGAGAATGACGGGGTCGCTCACCTGCTCTACACCAACCTTATATTTGCCTTGCCAACAAAGCGCTTTCACAATTCCTCCTCAGAGCTTAAAAAAATCGACAAAGTCATTAGTCGCCGGCCATGCGGGCCTGTTCGATTGCATCTTCGGTTGGACCTTCGCGATACAGCACCCGCAACGCAGCCCCCTTCATGCCGCGCTCTCCCACGGCTTGGCCTGCGGTAGTAGGAATTTCCCCCGCCTCCACCAGCTGCTTCAGATGGCGAATACTCTCGCGCACCACCTGCTCAGGGTCCCATCCAACCAGCGATGCCAGCGAGCGGGCAATTGGCCCCGCCGGGGCCTTATATTCCAGCGCGACACTTACTTCGGTCCCGCGGTCTCCGGGGGCAGGGCGCAGGTGAATCACCCCGCGATGTTCAAACGACTGCTCCGCCGAGGTCCAGGCAAGGTACTCGTTGGGCTTTTCATCCGTGACCTGGACCGCGGATGAAAGATCGAATCCAGCCGACTCTCCCAGCCGCAGCCGGAAACGTCCGGGGCCTTCTTCGGAGAGCTGGACGGCGTGCAGGAAACGGTTCCAGTTACCGGCATCCCTGACGAAACCGTAGATTTCTGCCGGTGTCTTCGCAATCGTGAAGCCCACTCTCACGTGCCCCTGATAAGGACGTCGCAACTCTGACGCGCCGCGATACAAAAGATAGCCGCCGCCCGCGCCCAAGATCGCGCTGCTCCAGCTTCGCCGTAAAATACCGTACGTGGCCAGCGCCGCGCCTGCCGCCAGCGTGACCACAGCTTCCACGTGGGAGCTGGCCGGACGCCGGGAAAACTCCCTCCCGGTCTCGGGAACATTTGTCGTAATCGTCATAAAACTCCCTTCCAGAATTAATTAAACCAGTTGATTGTTGCGGACGGCGGCGCGCCGGTCGAGGGCCGTCAGCCAGGACTGGGTCACCCCGGTCTCGCTCTCCGACCCTTTTTTCTTCTGCTCTGTGCCGCCGGTGGCGCCCGGCAATAATCGCGCGATAGTTGCGAGAACCGACGATGAGATCCCTGGAAAAAGTGCATGAGCTTTGATCGCAACTTTGGCGGGCAGCGAAATAATAACCTCGGCCCGTCCACGCTCGCAGGCATTCACGATTTGCCGGGCGGCGCGGTCCGCGTTGATCGACACCCCAGGAGTGGCATCGCTCAGCGCGAACCACGTATATTCAGCGCGATGTTGCCCCTTGAAATCGGCATTGCGGGGACTGCCGGTACGCATCAGCCCGGGATAAACCGTGGTGACACGAACATTGTCGCCAGCCAGCTCCGAGCGCAAACCTTCGGAGTACCCGGCCAGGGCAAACTTGCCCACGCTGTAAGGCAGCAGGTGTGGGACGCTGATCTTTCCTCCGATTGAGGATATGTTTACGATACGGCCACTGCGTTTCTTTCGCATGTCAGGCAGCACCGCCGATGTCGTGTGCAGAGATGCCCAAAAGAAGATATTCAAGGCTTCCTGGTACTCCGCCGGGCCCATGGCATCCATGGGGCCAACGGTAATCGTTCCGGCGTTATTGACCAGCACGTCTATTTCGCCGAGCTCCCGGCGGACTCCGGCAATGGCTTCGGTGACCTGCTGCGGATCGCGTACGTCGCAGGGAAACGACATTGCCGTCCCCAAACCAGCCAGCGATGCTTGTGCTCGCTCCAGCTCACCTGAATCGCGAGCCAACAGAGCGATTGTTGCCCCCCGACGCAGGAACTGTCTCGCCATTGCCAGTCCCAGCCCTCGGGACCCTCCGGTAATCACCACTACGCAGTTGCGCAACTGAAAGCGGCGTGCCTCCTTAATTCCCCAAAGAGCGAGGCCTGCGGCCACGCTTGCGCCCGCCCCCAAGAGCAGCCCGGTGCCGCCGACGATCTGGCCGGCGAACGCAGCCTTTCTAGCTACATTGCGTGCGTATTTCACCGAAGCTTAGCCTTTCAAGGTCTTTAAGGTAGCTAGCCGCCCGAGTCTGCTTCCTTAATTTCTAATATCGGACAATTACGTTATGACTGGATTAACCAGCTCCCCGAGATCATCACCATTAGGACCATTAGGCTCGGGAATGTCCGGCTCGGGTTCTTTAACTGGAGGGGAAGGAGGCTTGGGTATTTCATCATCGACTGGGCGGCGACCGCCAACTTTATCAAAATTTTTCATATGTCCCTCGAAACCATCCTACTGCGGGAGCAGAGCTGGCTGAATCGGATGCCAAGGGTAGTGTCAGGGGGAATATCTGTAAACCGGCTAAGGCCACTGCCGGAATCAGGCGACGCGCCGCGGGTGGCGCAGTTTTACGGCCGCCACGCGGAGATCGGCGATGAACTCTTCCATTTGCCGGCGACGGGACTCCTGGTCCCGAGCGCGAAGGATCGAAGATGGATGCACCGTCGCCATCACAAAGGCAGCCAGCGGCGATGGAACGAATTGGCCGCGCTGCCGGGTCACGCTGAATTCCCTTCCCAATAATGCCTGAGCTGCGGTGGCGCCCAGACAAACGATGAGTTGAGGCCGAATCACCGCAATTTCCGCGTCCAGCCACGGACGACAGGCTTTGATCTCGGAGTAACGCGGCTTCTTATGAATACGGCGCTTGCCACGCTCATCCGGGACCCAGCTGAAATGCTTGACCATATTGGTTACATACGCTTGCGATCGGCGTATTCCCGCCGCCTCCAGAGCCTCATCCAGAATTTTCCCTGCCGGACCCACAAATGGACGACCGGCCAGGTCTTCTTTATCCCCCGGCTGCTCGCCCACAAAAATCACCGAAGCTCTGGCGGCGCCCTCCCCGAATACCGTCTGCGTTCCCTTGCGCCAGAGATCGCACGCCCTGCAACCGGCGGCAGTCTGCTTCAACTTCCCTAGCGTCGGCCGGGGCGGAACCAGCGGCGCCGCCGTCGCGCCCGTTTTTTTGATCTTTGCCGTCATGCCGGTTCGTGATTTCAGATAGCTTTTTGCCCGCTGTCATTTGTCCAGCATGCCATGTCGCCACTTTCCTGATCGATATTCAAGGGCTTGCGGGGATCCCGAAACGTTCTGTTAAAAACTACTAATAAAATACAGTTCTGACTGTATTGGAGGGTTAGGGTTTGAGCTGTAAGCTGCTGCTTCGGCTCAGTTACGTTTGACGCGTTATGCTGACCCATTGCATCAATGAGCTTTGCAATCGCCCGCTGCACTCCGCTGGCGCGGGGCGCTTGTTTCAGTTTGAAATCACTTCCATTTCCCTTGCCGCCATGGACGAAGCTTTAGCGCCCTTCGACGAGAAGCCGCAACGAGAAACCGCGCACTTCCGGCTTTCCGGCCCGTGCGCCTCCCGTCTGACTGTGCTTCTCGAACCTGCTCGCGGGTTAAGACTGATTTCAATCGGCCAACGCGATCCCGCGCTGGAGCTCGGGGCGGCCCTGCCGGATGGCTGGCCGCAACCACATTTCCAAGACGAAACTGTGACCTAAATGGGAGTAAGATTTACATCATCGTAGGGTGCCGAAGGGGCGCAACCCCGAGAATTTCGTTTGGCAACAGTAATGCAGGGGCGTACTGTCCAATTTGTGAGCTCCAGCCGGTTCGATTCCAGGTTTTTACCGTGAGGTCTAAGTCATGGCGACGTTTCGGATTTTTATTGCTGACGATCATGAAGTGGTTCGAAAGGGATTGGCTTCGCTGTTACATGCGCAGCCCGATTGGCAGGTGTGCGGTGAAGCAGGAGATGGACGGGAGGCCGTAGATAAGGTTCAGCAGCTCAAACCCGACGTTGTGATCCTCGATATTGGAATGCCCGGCTTGAACGGGCTCGAGGCCACCCGCCAGATCTTGAAATTAAATCCTCAGGCCCGGGTTTTGATTCTTACCCTGCACGACTCTGACCAGGTAGTCCGAGAGGTCTTGAATGCAGGGGCACGTGGTTTTTTGCTGAAATCGGATGCGGCCCGCGATCTGGTGGCGGCCGTGGAAGCGCTGCGCCGCGACAAAACTTACTTCACTTCGAAAGTCGCCACCATGGTGCTCGAAGGTTACCTGAAGGGCGGCACACCGGGATCGGTTCCCACCGTCGGGCGCAACCGCCTTACTCCGCGCGAGCGCGAAATTGTGCAACTGCTGGCCGAAGGCAAGAGCACCAAGGAGGTCGCTGTTGCTTTGGGATTGAGCGTGAAAACCGCTGAAACCCATCGCTCCAACATCATGCGCAAGCTGCAGCTGCATTCGGTTAGCGATCTGGTTCTGTATGCGGTGCGCAATAACATTGTTCACGTGGTGCAGGCCGGAATCGAGTAATAAAAAACCGGCAGCCGCAGATGCGCTGCCGGTTCCTGCGTATTTATTAATTGGACCAACGATTACGCAACCCTTTTGCGGCTGTCGACGTCCGTACCCAGCTCGGCTTCAACGTTAATGTCGTCCGCCAGCTCCGAAAGTTTGCGGTCCGCTTCTTTTTCTTCTTCCAGCGTCTGCTCCAAAAGCGAAGCGGATTCGCTGTCTCCCAACAGATTGGCGTAGGTACGCACCGTGCCGTAGGATGCGATCTCGTAATGCTCGACTTTTTGCGCAGCCGCGATAATGGCGGCATCCTTTACTTGCGACCGCATATCTTCGTCCAAAATGTCGCCGCCCTCTTTTACCAAACCTTCCATGGCCTTGCATTTCTCACCCGTAGCCTTCTGGCCAAGTTTCTGAAAAATGGTCTCCAGCCGCTGGACGTGGCCCTTGGTTTGCTCTAAATGCTCTTGCAGGCCTTGGCGCAGCTCCTCCGATTCGGTGCCCTCGGCCATTTTCGGCAGGGCTTTTAGTAGCTGATTTTCGGCGTCGTAAATGTCACGAAGTTCTTCTACGTAAAGGTCGTGCAAAGATTCGATTTTCATTGAAGCCTCCTGAACAAAGTGGAATTTATGGGTAAAACTGGGACGCCTGGGGAAAAAACTAGCCTTTTTCGCACTTGCCGGTTAAGGCGAGAAGCAGACGCCGTTTACTCGCCGGCGCCTGCTCGAGAGGTGGGAAATTTGAGGATAACTGTCATGCCTACGAGCCTAGGCTTGGGCGGGCTAAGTCACAATCCTGCCGAATCTGTAGTTTTCCCCCGGATTTTGTGTAGCAGGAACGCCAGCCTAAATGCTCGCAAACATCGCTTCCCAGTACTAAAGACGAAATTTTTTCCCTCCCAAATATACTTTCGTTCATCGCCGTTCCCCTTGCGCGATCCAGATGTGATCTACACTGCCTCTATTGCGCAACATCCTGCACAGTCACATCGTACCCGTCAAATAAGTCTATGCGGTACAGCAAAGCACCAGAGTGGATACAGACCTGACCTGATAGACCATTTGGAGCAACAACTCTAAATTCATAGTTGTGAATGCAGGATTCGCTCCCCGGGAAACGCACCACCGGCGAGCCTTTTGAAAGGAAAGACAAATGACCACCCCACCTATTATTGTCCGGTACGATTCAGATCTAGAGCTCGTGAAGCGGGCGCAGCAAGGCGATTCGGACGCCTTCGCGTCGTTGTTTCACTCACATAAAGCCAGAATCTACTCAGTCTGCCTGCGCATGACCAATAACACCGCGGAAGCTGAGGACCTCGCGCAGGACGCTTTCCTGCAGGTATTCCGCAAGCTCGCCACCTTCCGTGGCGACTCCGCACTTTCCACCTGGCTCTATCGCATCGCTGTAAACACCGTTCTTATGCACTTCCGGAAGAAATCGTTGAAACAGATTTCGCTTGATGAACCCTGTAGCCAGGATGCCAAAACGGTGCGGCGCGAGTACGGCAGCCGCGACGATCGTTTGGCCGGCTGCATCGATCGCATCGCTCTTGCCCGGGCCATCAAGGATCTTCCGGACGGTTATCGCACTATCTTCTTATTGCATGAAGTCGAAGGTTACGAGCACCAGGAAATCGCCGAATTGCTCGATTGCTCGGTGGGGAATTCGAAATCGCAGCTGCACAAAGCCAAACTTCGTATCCGCGAATTACTTGGCCGGGCTCGCCAGGAAAACGAGGGTGCCGCTTCAACTCGCTCGCTTCGTGCCCGGGCGCGCAAAAACACGGTACGCTGGGAAGAGGAGATACTCCCAATCGAAATGACGCAGCCGGCAGTTTTTCAGGCGATTCCGCAATTCACAGCAACTAGCGCGTAACACCGGGGTTTAGGTAAGGGCGGGGGTCTGCCACTCAAACGACTCTCGCGATTCGAAGGGGAGAAAAGGTGCAAATCGGAGCAATTTTAACTCTAGTAGGGGGACGGAATTCGGGGAGGGACATTTCCCGGACAACGACATCGAGGCTTTATGCCAACCAGACGCCGCGTCTGGTTTCGGGAACTTCGCGAATGTTGGTGGACGTGCTCGGCCAGAGCTTGCTGGACCGCACTGTCAGCAAGTTGCGCGACTTCGGCGCTAGCCAGCCTAAGGTGATCTCGGAAGGCGCGAGTGCCGCTCAGGTATTACCTCGATCCGAAAAATCCGGCGGATTTGTCGCAGAATGGGAGAACGCGGTTGCCGCCCAGTTGCAACAAGAGATTGAACTGCTGCTGCTGGTGCGCATGAGCGGCTATCACGATCTCGACTATCGCGAGCTGATCCAGTTTCACAAGGACCGCGGAGGGCCGCTGACCCAGGCTTACGGGACGAACGGCTCGCTCGATGTTGCCGTTGTTGATTCCTCTTGGTTACGCGCCGCTGGCGCACCTTATCGCTTGGCGCTAAGCTCGCTCATTCCTCACCAACAAAAATTTTTCTTTTCTGGTTACACCAATTCACTGAGCCGACCTCAGGATTTTCGCAGATTGGTCGAAGATGGTTTAAAGGGACGCTGTGGCGTATATCCCGTGGGGACTGAAGTGAGAGCGCAGGTGTGGTACGGACATGGTGCACATGTGGACCGTAGCGCGGTGATCCAGGCGCCGGCGTTCATCGGCGCAGGATCGCACATTGCCGCCTCCTGCGAAGTGACGGGAGCCAGCGCGATTGAGCGAAACTGCGAGATCGACTGCGGGAGCGCGGTGGACTCGTCCTGCATCCTGCAAAACAGTTACGTCGGGGTTGCACTCGATATTCGCGGCGCGATTGTAAGCAATGCAAAACTTTTTCATCTCGACCGGGACGTGGAGGTCGGCTTTACCGACCCCAGCCTGATTGGGGTAACCAGGGCGATGCCATTTTTACGAGGCAGAAGCAATGCTCTCTGGAGCCCACGGCAGCGGGCAGACTAGCCGTTCATTGGCTATAAACCTGCTGTTCACAATTTGCATCTGTAATGATGTACGGCAATCTTGATTTTACATTTTTTGTTTCGGCCGAGCCAAGGAAGGTGATATGAACACCCCGTCCGCAATTATGATCAACTTACCGGCATCATTTGGTGCGAAAGAAGCCAAAGAACTGGGACGCGAGCTCAAGGACAGGTTCACGATGTCGGCCCCCAGCGTGGTGGTGGATTTCTCCCAGGTGAGAGAGATGGATTCCGCTGGTTTGGACGGTTTGCTTGCCTGCATGCGGCAAGTAGCCATGCAGGATGGCGCGGTGCAGTTGGGTGAGGTCTCGCCCGAAGCAGCCACGATGCTCGAGATGACTCGCATGGATCGCTTGTTTCAGAAATTCCCAGCGCCCTCGGCTGAAGTCGCCAGCTTCTCGGCGGCAAATCAGCCGGCCGCAGAGGAAGTGCAGTCTGAGAACGTTATCGCGACAGATGCCGTCGGACAGCCGCAGACGGTCGCAGCATAGTTCGTGGAGATGAGCCGTCTCCCTAATGGAGCTTCAATGAAGCGGGCGCTGACCCAGACCGTATGCGGTCTCCTAATTTTTTTGTTGAGTGTCTCGGCGGAGCCCCTGCTTGCTCAGCAGCCCTCAGATCAACAGGTCCCGGCGCAGCAAGCCCCAAATCAGCAGACCGCGCCAGCCGCGGGCAGCCAGACGCAGAATCCGTCCCCCCCGACCGATTCTCAGACGCCGATACAGCCGCCGATCGAGCTCCCCGGGAGTCCCGGTCGCTCCTCGACGCCGTCACCAGGGCAGGCACAGCCGCCCAATACCCCCGCTGCCCCCCCAGCAGCTCAGAATGGCGCACCGGCGCGGCCTAGCGGCACTGCAGCCGCCCCAGGGGTGCAGGTCAGCGGTACTGCCGCCTCAAAACCAGCCGGGGTGGCCATAGCCCCCCCTAAGCAGCGCCAGATACGCTCCCTCTTGATTAAACTCGGCTTTTTGGCGGGTGCCGGAGTGGCCTTGGGAACGGTAGCGGCCCTAACCGCAGCCAGTCCCAGCCGCGTGCCCAACAGTCCCGGACATTAAGCTCAAATTCGCTTTGTACATGGGGATAATTTCGTGAAATCAGTGCTGATCACCTTCTCGGGAATTGATGGCGCCGGTAAAAGCACGCAGATCGAAAAACTGCGGAGTTATCTGTCTTCACAGAACATCCCTGTCCGGCAACTGGCATTCTGGGATAACGTTGTTCTCTTCCGCGATGCCCGTTCGGGCTTTAGTCGCAAAGTTTTGCAGAGTGATGGAGCGGTGGGCAGTCCGGAGAACCCGGCAAAGCGAAACGACAAAAACACGCAGGCCTGGCCGCTGCTTTTGGGCCGTTCGGTCCTCCATCTGCTCGATGTAATCCATCTGCGAAAAGTGGTACGCCGGACCAAGACAGAAAGCGCTGGTGTAATTATCTTCGACCGCTACATCTATGATCAGCTCGCGGCCCTGCCCATGCGCAATCCACTTGTCAGGGCGTATGCCAGACTGCTGTTGCGGGTCGCTCCCAAACCCGACCTCGCCTACTTGTTAGACGCCGTGCCCGAGGTGGCCCGCGCTCGCAAGCCCGAGTATCCCCTTGATTTCATGCACAAATACCGGAACTCTTATCTGGAATTGCGGAAGATGGCAGGCATGGAGTTGATCCCGGCGGCCGATCCTGACACGGTTCAACTGGCAATTGTCGATCGATTTACAAAATCGATTCTGTCAGAGGCTGTCGCAATCCAGGCCAGTTCTGCGGTGACCGCTTAGGTTTCGGAGATTTTCTACGGCCCAAAGTACTAGTAAATACAGGAGCTTTGCTTCACATGGTGACCAACGCCAAGCTACTCACAATCATCCAAGAACTCGCAACACAAACACAGGGCCGACCATGACACAGTTAGCACGCCAGAAGTTAGCGATAGTGATTCCCACGCTGAATGAGGCTGGAAATATTCCCACCTTGCTCGATAGAATCGGCAAGTCGGTAACCTCACTTCCGCTTGAGTGCGAATTCATCGTCGTTGATGATGACAGTCAGGATGGGACTGCCGCCGTAGCGCGGCAATACGCGGTTCATGACCCGCGGGTGCGGGTGTTCGTTCGAAAGGGGAAAAAAGGATTGGCCGGGGCTGTGATCCATGGCTGGGAGCAAACCGACGCCGATTTTCTGGCGGTGATCGATGCCGACTTGCAGCATCCTCCAGAGGTTCTGCCTGAACTGCTGGAGCCGGTCATGAACGGAAATGACATTGCCATCGCCAGCCGCTATGCCACTGCCACTCGTGAGAGCGTGACTGACTGGAACAAAATGCGTCTTTGGATCTCCCGCTTCGGGACTCTGGCAACGACACCGCTGCAGAGGAGAGACCTGCGAATCAAGGACCCGCTGTCTGGATTCTTCGTGGTACGCCGCGAGTGCATTGAAGGTCTCGAGCTGCAACCGGAAGGCTTCAAGATCCTGTTGGAAATTCTGGTCAAGGGCAGGATTCGCAGCGCGGTGGAAGTGCCCTTCCGTTTCGCTACCCGGCATTCGGGCAAGAGCAAAGCAGATATCAAGGTTGCTCTCCACTACTTCACTTTGCTGGGAAAGCTCTCCCGCTATGCCCTGTTCGGATCGGGACCGCAATGAAAATCTGTCTGGTGACTTCTTTTCCGCCGAGCCGCGACGCGCTCAACGAATATGGCTTCCACATTGCCCGCGAGCTGCAACACATTCCCGGAATCGAGCTCAAAATTCTTGCGGATGGATACTCGCCGGTTCAGCCTGAGCTGGACGGGTTTTCCGTAAACCGCTGCTGGAACTTTAACGGCCTCATGAACCCATGGTGTGTATTGCGGGCAATCCGGCGTGCAGCAGCGCAACAAAGCTGCCCGCATCGACGATGGCTACCGTGCCGCCGGTTAAGGCGTAGGAGAAGAGTTTGACCACGCTGCGTTTCTCGTCCTAGTTCTGGAGCAACGGGACGAAAGGCTCACCGTCGAACCGGGAGAAAGTCGGCCACCCATCCCTGGGCGAACGGGATCGGATCAATGGCCACGCGCCGGCCC
>JBBSFW010000021.1:0-55481 GCA_038254805.1 Terriglobales bacterium | reverse complement strand
GTGACCTTCACCGCATCCTGGCACAAAATATTTGATCCCGATTTGCGCATTGGATTTTTGGCGCAGGCGCATCAACTTGCCGCGAACGGCGGCAATGCGCGATTGATCTTCAACAACCGGCTCGACGCAGTGGTCACCGGAGCTCTGGTGGTTCTGGTCGGATTGCTGATCCTCGAGTCGATCCGGGAATGGGCGTGCGTCCTCTCGGCAAAGCAGCAAGGCCCGGTCCAAGAGACGCCGTTTGTGATGACACGTTTGGCGGGAGAGCAGGGATGAGATTCTTTCGCGCACTCCACGCCATTTTGCGTCATATTTTTGACGAGTCCGCTTATGAGCGTTTTTGTGCGTGCGAAGGACTTGCGACAAACCGCCACTCCTACGCCAGATTCTTGCGGGCGAGCGAGGAATTTATAAGCCGAAATGTGAAGTGCTGTTGAACGCGGCGGCGCTCACAATAGATTAGACTTCGAGATTGAGTTTGGAGGCGCGAGTGCAAAAGAGATCCGTGTGGTCCCAGGCTTTGCGGCGCATTTTGGTTCGAGGGCCGGTCGCGGTTTTCTGCGCGATTCTGCTGCTCGCCGCCACGCCCGGCGAAAAGCCCGGTCCCACCGAGGCCGCACGCCTCAACAACCTCGGCTGCGCCTACATGAACCAGCAGCTCTTCGAAAAGGGACTCAAGAATTTTACCGATGCTTTTGCTCTCGATCCCGGTCTTCGCGTTGCCCGCCTGAACCAGGGCATCGCTCTTCTAAGCCTGGCCCGTGTGGATCCAGCCAAGCAGGCCCTCGACGAAGCCGCCAAGAGTGATCCTAAGGACCCGCACGTCTGGTACAGCCTGGGCATGCTGGAGAAAAACAGCAGTGATCCACAAGCGGCAGTCGAAGATTTCCGCCGCGTGATTGAACTCGATGACAGCGACCCCGATACCTGGTACTTCCTCGGCACGGTTTATTCCCAGCTCAGGCAATTTCCCCAGGCGATTGACGCCTTCGAGCACGCCCTCAAGCTGAATCCGCTGCACGCCTCGGCGCGGTTCGGACTCTCGCGCGCCTACCAGCAGTCCGGCGACAGCGCTCACGCCCGCGAGCATCTGGCGCGCTTCCAGTACATCACCCAAAACAAGCTCGGCTCGGCGATGAGCCTGGCCTACGGCGAGCAGGGCAAGTATTCGCTCGCCGAAGAATCGCACGCCGCCTCGGCGAAAGTCCTGCCGCAAATTTCGGTGAAGTTTGTGGACGTGACGAAGGAGGCGGGGCTGACATCAACATCGCGGTCTTTTAGCAGCGACCTAGCTTCATTTCTTGGCCCGGGTGCATGCTTCCTCGACTACGACAATGATGGGAAGATTGACATTTTCCTATCGGACAACGGCCCTCAGGGCGGCATGACGCTCTACCACAATCTAGGTAATGGCAAGTTTGAGGACGTCACGAAGAAAGCCGACCTGGATCCCGCACTTCACGCAATCAGCTGTACCACGGGCGATTATGATAATGACGCTGCCACCGACCTTGCCGTAGCGCTAAACGACCGCATTCTGCTCCTGCACAACGAGAAGAACAGCACATTTAAAGATGCGTCCGAAGCGGCTGGCATAAAGAATGATGGTTCAAACGTTGGGGTTACGTTTGTCGACTACGATCACGACGGAGACCTGGATTTATATATCGCGCGAACTCTGAGAAATGCGCCAGCACCTGCTGCGGGACAACAGATTGGACTGCCCAGCGGCTTGGAATTTCCAGGAAATACGATGTGGCGCAACAATGGGAACGGCACGTTCACGAATGTTACTCAAGATCTTGAGATATATCTTGATCCCAGCGTCAGCGGGATCGGAACCGATTACAACAACGACCGGGCCGTCGATCTTGTAGTTACCGACCTTAAGGGCCCGACGATTCTTGAGAATCCACGTGAAGGAAAGTTTAGGCCAAAGTCTTTCCCGCAGTTAGCGGTTCCTGATCTTGCCTTGGGCGTTTCCATTCTCGATTTTGACCACGATGGCTGGATGGATTTTGCTTTCACGCGTTCCACCGTTCCCGGATTGACTCTCTGGAGTAACAATCACGGCAAATCCTTCGAACAAGTCAAACTTCCCGAAACCAATTGGGTCCGCGCCTACGGTATCGCCGCCTTCGATTACGACAACGATGGCTGGGTTGACCTTATCGCTGTAGGCGAGACTAAAGGCGGCAAAGGCGAAATGCGTTTGTTCCGCAATCTTGGCCCCAACGAGGGAAAAGATGGATTCAAAGACGTCACCACCGACGTCGGCCTCGACAAGATTCAGCTCACAAATCCTCGTGCCATCATTACCGGAGATTTCGACAACGACGGCGCGACCGACCTGCTCATCACCCAGCACCACGGCCCCGCCGTCCAGCTCAGAAACGAAGGCGGCAACAAGAACAACTGGCTGCGGCTCGCGCTCAAGGGACTGAATGACAACAAGAGCGCCATCGGGACCAAGGTCGAAGTTTTTTCTGACGGTATCCGCCAGAAATTTGAGATCTACGGCTCCAACGGATATCTCGGCCAGAACTCGCCGTATCTCACGATTGGCCTGGGACAGGCCAAGCAAGCCGACGTGGTGCGCATGCTCTGGCCGGGAGGCGTGCTGCAGGATGAAATTGAAGTCGCCGCCAACCGCCAGCAGGATTTTCTGGAACTCGATCGCCGCGGCAGTTCGTGCCCAACATTATTTGTTTGGGATGGCAAAAAGTACGAACTGGTCGCCGACGTACTAGGCGCCGGAGTAATAGGGCACTGGGTCGCGCCCGGGGAACGCAATATCCCCCGGCCCACGGAATGGGTGAAGATCGATTCCAACACAATCCGGGAGAAACATCCCCGCCCTGCATCTCCAAAGAACGGAGAGACAAGGATGGGGCGCCCCGCTGTAATGGGAAATAAAGGGGGTGCTCCATCCTTCCCCGAAGGGGAGGGTAGGGTCTTCAGCTTCCGCCTGATGGAGCCGATGGAAGAAGTCGTATATCTAGATCAAGTGAAACTGTTGGCTGTCGATCATCCCTCGAACGAAGAAGTCTATCCCAACGAATATTTCGCCAGCAATCCGCCGTATCCCGAATTCAAAGTAGTCACCAGCCGCAACGGGCGTCCACCGGCTGGAGCGTGGGACGACAAGGGCCGCGATCTTCTTCCCGATCTTCTTGCCCACAAATACGTCGGCAGCTTCGATCTGCTTCCATTCAAGGGCTTCGCCAAGCCGCATAGCCTCACTCTCGATCTGGGCGAGCCTTACCGCGGGGGCCGGCTGCGATTGCTGATGCGCGGCGAGATCGAGTACTTCACCGCGACGGGGATGTATGCGGCGTCACAGGCGGGAATTGAAGCCACCGCTCCGTATGTTGAAGCTCAAGTAACTCAGAATGATTTGTCGGACAAGGGTGTCCGACCTGCACGGGATGGCAACTGGGTCCGCGTCAGCAACGACATGGGATTCCCGGCCGGCCTGCCGCGCACCATCACCACTGACCTGAGCGGCAAACTTCCGCAGGGAACTACGCGCATTCGCATCACCACTAATTTGCAGATTTACTGGGACAACATTCTCATTGACCGCACCCAGCCGAGTCAAAACTTCAAGCTGAACCCCATCCCACTAACCCGCGCCCGCCTCGACTATCACGGCTATCCGCGCCAAATCGAAGATCAGCCACCGGGCAATGTGAAGTACCTTTACGAGCAGGTCAGCCGCACCGGTCCCTACGCGCGCCAGGCCGGAACGTACACCCGATACGGGGACGTTTTGCCGCTGCTAACCGGCTTCGACGACAAGCTGGCTGTCTTTGGATCAGGCGAAGAAGTCGCTTTGGAGTTCGATCCAGCAAGACTACCGCCGCTTTCCAAGGGTTGGACGCGCGACTACTTCTTCCTGGCCCACGGCTACGAAAAAGACATGGACTTCTACGCCGCCGATGGTTCCACGGTCGAGCCGCTGCCTTTCCGCCGCATGGGAACCTATCCCTATAGCGGAAAGTCGTTTCCCGTGGACCATGAACACTTGAATTACATGCTTAAGTACAACACTCGTTTTGTTTCCGGAAACGAGCCGCAAGGCTATGCCTACGAGTACGCGCAGCCGAAGTGACGAAAAGCCAGTGTGATTTTCTGAATCGTTTTAATACTTGACTTTTGTGCTCTCACGCAATTGAATACGCGCGTGGAAACTGCTCACACCTTTTCCGCTCCGGCACGCCTCAAACGCTCCCTTACCCTGTGGGACCTGATCCTTTACGGTGTCATCGTCATTCAGCCAGTCGCTCCCATGTCTGTCTTCGGGGTGCTTAGCGATCGTGGCCGTGGCCATGTCGTGACCACCCTGCTGATCGCGATGGTAGCCATGCTGTTCACAGCCTTCAGTTATGGGCGTATGGCGCGCGCCTATCCCAGCGCCGGTTCGGCCTTCACCTACGTCGGCCAGGAGATTAATCCTGCCGTCGGCTACATCACCGGATGGAGCATGGTGATGGACTACATGCTGAATCCTATGATCTGCATTATCTGGTGCAGCCAGCAAGCGCATGTTTTTGCCCCAGGTGTGCCCTATGCAGCGTGGGCGGTATTTTTTGGAATGGTGTTCACGGCCCTGAATATCCAGGGCATCAAGACCTCGGCGCGCGTGAACACTCTGTTGGCGGCGGGCATGGGAGCGGTCGTTGCTGTCTTCTTCGTGGTTGCAGCTCGTTACGTTTTCAGGAATCCTCACGATGGGACTGCATTTTTTACGCGGCCATTCTACGACCCTTCCATGTGGAACCTGAAAGCTGTGCTGGGTGCAACCTCGGTTGCTGTGCTCAGCTATATCGGGTTTGACGGCATCTCCACCCTTTCTGAGGAAGCCGAAAACCCGCGGCGCAACATTCTGCTGGCCACTGTTTTCACCTGCTTTGTAATTGGCATTCTGTCTGCCATCGAAGTTTACGCAGCCCAGCTCATATGGCCGGCGTCGCAGCCGTTTCCGAACTCTGATACGGCCTTCACATACGTGGCGGGGCGCGCCTGGGCGCCATTATTCGCCATCGTTGGGTTCACCTTGCTGGTGGCAAATTTTGGCTCCGGGATGGGAGCACAAATCGGCGCCGCCCGGCTGCTTTATGGCATGGGACGCAGCAGGGCCCTGCCGCAGTCCTTCTTCGGCGTGGTCGACGCCAAGCGGCACGTGCCGCGTAACAACGTCATTTTCGTCGGACTCATCGCGATTGCCGGGGCGTTCATCATCAGTTATGGCCTGGGCGCGGAGATGCTCAACTTCGGCGCACTCATTGCTTTCATGGGCGTCAACCTGGCGGCTTTCTTTCGCTATCACGTTCGCGAGTCGGGGGGCAGCCCGCTCCTGCCTATGCTGATAACTGGTCTGGTGATTGCTCTCATGCTGTTGCCGAATCAGAAACTTGTGTTGTGGGGCGTCGCGGGTGTTGGGTTAGGAATTCTGGCATTGTGGACACCCCCCTTGGCAGGTTTCACCATCTGCTTTTTCTTGTGGAAGAACCTGAGTTGGAAAGCCTGGATCGTGGGCGGAATCTGGATGATCGCCGGCATCACCTTCGGCGCAATCAAGACGCGCGGTGTCCGTGGCAATCTGATTGATTTCGAACTTCCTCAGGAAGAAGGTTAGACCTGCGTCAACGATGGGGAGCCGCAGGGATCTTCGGGCTACTCATCATGAAACACCCGCCCATCCACTGCGTCGATTAAAGCCTCTCTCCCTTCGTATTCAGCCCGGTCGGCTGATCAAAATACGGCAAATCAGGCGGAGAAAGTTTGCATTTAGATTGCTCAGGATCCGATCCTAAACCTACCGGGCAAGTGAGCTGCGGAATATCCATTCATCGGCATGGGAGTGTGTAGGCTTCTCCGATTCTCCGGCGCAATCCTGATTATTCGACGTTCCACCCGCTAACCTCTACCGCCGGCTTGGCTGCCCCTAATTCACTCGCGCGATAAGTGGCGGTTACCTCCCGTGTCTCTCCTGGCAGAAATGAAATGTAGTTATCCTGCCACAGCACTGGAAGCATTTCTTCTCCGCCCTTGCCTTTGACAACTTTGAGGCGGACGAAAAATGCCAAGCTCTTGCTGGGGTTTTCAATCGTTACGTGCGTGACTTCATCATTTCCTTTGCGCTCGCTGTGATCCTTAATTTTGAGCTTGACCTTTGGCAATTGCGAGAGCGCCGTAAAGTCGGCGAAGGTTGCCGTGGGCGTGGTGTACCAGGTTGATTTCGTCCAGTCGATGGTTTCCGGCTTCGTCGACAGCCAGTAGAAATTCGATCCCGCGTCTTTTCCGTTTGCGTCGACAATCCGCAAAGCAACAAAATACGTTGCACTTAAACCCTCCACGTCGGGAATACTGACCACCTTCACCACACCGTCGGCAGGAACATCCACCGTGCTCTCATTCGAGAACTTCTCGCTGGCGTCCACGTTCAGGACTCTAGTCACAACCCGTAATCCTTTAGCGTCTTCGTACTTGCTGCTGACCACATAAATGGCATGGTCGTCATAGCCATAAACCGGATCGAGCGCCTGCATTGCGGTCTTTGCGCCGAAGTAGCCTCCACCCGGCCGCAGATAGAAATCGTACAGGTGCCAGATCATCGAAGGCCAGCCGTTGTTCAGCATCCACTGGATCACCCCGCCCGAAGTGTACTTGTTCCGGCTGTAGGCCTCATACATCGCGCGGATGCCTTCATAGGCCTGCATCTGCGATTTGAGCGCGTAATCCTCAAGGCTATTCGCCGTTCCGTAACGCGCATTCAAAGCCTCGGTAAAAACATGGAGGTCCTTGAACTGCTGGCCGCCGGCGTGATAATTCCACCAATCGTCAATCGGCCACCAGTGTTCTTTGGGCAGCATGGCGTGAATGCTCTCAACCGGAGGCACCGCTGGCCCGGGACTGGTTTCGGTGTTGAATCCATAGCCGCCGCCGCACCCGCCTTCGTTGCAGTTCTGCACATGATTAGCGCCCAACGCATCCTCCGACCAATAGGAAGGCGCCACATACTCGTACGGCCCGCTCATCTTCACGCCGCTGTCGCCGGTGACCGTCGTCGGCTTTCCGGTCGCCGACGAGATCACTGGATTCGGCCACATCAGATCTTTTTCTATTTTCAAGTATGTCTGTTCCACGTCCGGAGGCGGCGGATTATCGCTTCCGTTCAGCCAAACCAGCAGGCTGGGGTGACTTCGCAGCCGGTAGATTTGGTCCTGCAACGACTGTGCTGCGATTCCGTAGTCCTCCGGCTTCCAGTTCGGCCAGTGCTCCCAGTGATCGCAGCAGCACCAGCCCGCCATTACCAGAATTCCCCGCTCATCGGCCAGATCGAAAAATTCCTTCGCCTCCAGCTTTCCTTCAAGCCGGATTGTGTTCAGTCCCATATCCTGAACGTAGTCAAACTCATCCCCGAGCCGCTGCGAGTTATGCCGCAGCATCATATTCGGCGCCCAGCCTCCCCCGCGAATCAGGATTTTCTTTCCATTCACCGCAAACATCCGCTTGCCGTTCTGATTCAGCTCCGAGGTAATTTCACGAATCCCAAACTTTGTTTCTGTCTTGTCGGAAACTTTGCCGGCGATCTCGAATTCCATATTCAACGCGTACAGCTCGGGCTTCCCCATCTGCGCCGGCCACCACAGCCGCGGACCTTCGACATTGAGCTGCGTCACCTGGGCGGGATCAAAGATTACGTCTTTCTGCTCGTTCGCCCCCAGTTCCACCTCCTGCGAGAACTCGGTTTTTTCAATCCGCCCCTTCAACACCCCCTTGACAGGCTGGCTGGCGCCATTCTTCAGCAGCGCAGTCACCGTCAGGTGCGCCTTCTGGTCCGCATCCAGTTTGGACACAACCGTCGGGTATCTCACCGTCACCGGCCCGCTGCTCCTGATCTCGACACTGCGAAACAATCCCATGTTTTTGTCCGGCGGCGCGGGATACCAGTCTACAAATGTGATCGCCAGATCTTTGTCGGTCGGCGAAAATACTTCCAGGGCGAGAACATTCTGTTTCCCCGGCAGCGCCGCGCCGGTAATGTTGAACTCGTAAGTTCTCCAGGCGCCGGCGACATCCTCCGATTTGGCAATCTGCTTCCCATTCAGCCAAATATTGGCCCGATAGTTAATACCTCCAAAATTGAGCCAAATTGACTTACTTTTGTAGCTCTCCGGCAGCACGAACGATTTCCGGTACCACCACGGAACAATGAAAGGGCTGTCCTGCTGCATGGGTATGTTCGAGAAATTGGCGCCGATGGGATACGTCGTCCCCGGAATCGAGCGCAAGTTCATACCGAAATAGGGGTCGGCATAAACCTTATGCTGGACCAGCGCGGAGACCACCGTTGTCGGAACACTCACCGTGTACCAGCCCGCCGGCTGGAACTTCGACGTGGAAATCAGTTCGCCGCTCTTTTCCACTTTGCCGGAGGACTGCAGGGTCCAACCATCGCGCAGCGTAAGCGAGTTCCCCGGCATCATCGCAGCCTTGTCTCTGGACTGCGCTGCGGATCGTTCCATCGCACCCGGCAAAAAGAAACAAATCAGCAGCCCGATCAGCGTAGTTCTATGCTCGCTCATTCACAATCCTTTACCGGCAGAATTTTGTTGGTTTAGAAAGCGCGGCGCGATCTCGCCCAGCAGTCATATCATGCCCTATTGATACGTTTCAATAGAGAGTTTTTCGCCTGCTCCGCCGCAGGCGAATATGGGGCGGGTTCGCCGCGCGGACACGCGGTCATGCTTCGTCTATAATCGAGTGTTCCCCTACATCTGGAGCGCTCAACAACATGATTCGATTTTTGCAAACCCCTGGGCCGATCAAAAAAATTGTGCTGGGCGGCCTTTTAACGGTTATTTCGGTCCTCATGGCGATTACGCTCATCCCCGGTTTCGGAAGTTCTAATTTCCTAGGGAATGCGACCTCCACCCGCGGCGTGGTGGCCACGGTCTCGGGTGAAGAGGTCTCGGCGAATGATGTTCAGAGGCAAGCCAAACAGATGCTCCAGCAGCAATTTCCTCGGGGCGGCGCGCAGGCCAGCATGCTCTTGCCGTTTTTTGCCCAGCGCGCTGCCGACAACCTTATCAATGAGAAGTTGATCCTGGCGGAGGCGCGGCGCATGGGCCTGAGGGCGACGGATGAAGACCTTCGGAATTTCCTTCATCAAGGCCAGCTCGGACCAATCCTTTTTCCCGAGGGCAAGTTCATTGGACAGGAGGGGTACCAGGACTTCGTCTCCCGCAACGGCTATACCGTGCCGCGATTTGAGGAACTGGTAAAGGAGGACATTCTCATCAATAAGTTGCGTAGCCTGGTTGCCTCCAGCGCTTCAGTCACCGATGCCGAAGTGAAGCAGCAATTCGAAAAGCAGAGCTCCAAGGTCAAATTCAACTATGCCATCATCAAGAAGGATGACATCCTCAAGGGTCTTCATCCCGCGGATGCTGAGCTGAAGGCCTACTACGATCGCAACAAGACTACATACGTCAATTCTATTCCCGAGAAACGCAAGCTCAAGTACGTTGTGCTCGACAATGCCAAGCTGTTGGCGCAGACGCAAATCATACCGCCGGATCTGCAGAGCTACTATGACCAGCACCGCGAGGAATACCGGGTGCCGGAGCAAGTCAATGTTCGCCATATTCTGATCAAAGGGCCGCTTCCCGGAACCGACGGCAAACTGGACCCGAAGGCGCTCGATGCCACCCGCGCCAAAGCGCAAGACGTTCTAAAGCAGGTGAAATCCGGCGGAAATTTTGCCGACCTGGCCAAGAAGTACTCGGAAGATCCCGGCAGCGCCAAACAAGGCGGCTCGCTCGGCTGGATTGGCAAGGGAAGGACCGTGCCCGAGTTTGAGAAGGCGGCATTTTCGCTGGCCAAGGGCGCCACCAGCGATCTCGTCCAGAGCAGCTACGGCTTCCACATTATTCACGTGGACGACAAGCAGGATGCACACCTGAAAACTGTCGATGAAGTGAAGCCCCAGGTTGAGCCCCTGATAAAACAACAGAAGGTCGCCCAGGCCGCACAGAAGGAGGCCGACCAACTGCTCCGTGAGGCCCGCAGCGCCGGTCTTGACAAGGCCGCGTCAGTCAAAGGGCTTCAGGTCATTACTACGGACTTCGTTGCCAGCAAAGACGTTTTGCCCGGCATCGGCAGCGATCCCCAATTCATGACCGCGGCCTTCGGCCAAACCGCCAATGCCCCGCCCGAAGAGGCCCAGCTTCACCAGGGATTTGCAATCTATCAGGTGACGGCCGTCAAACCGCCTTCTACCCCTACTTTTGAGGAAATTCGCAGCCGTGTGGAGCAGGAGTTCAAGAATGAGCGCTCCGCGCAATTGCTCAACCAGAAAACCCAGGAGCTTTCTGATCGCGCCAAAGCCGCCCATGATTTGAAGAAGGCCGCCAAGGAGCTCGGTGCAACATACAAAACCAGCGATCTGGTTCTTCCAGACGCGCAGGTCCCGGACATAGGCTCGATGACCGGGCCAGCTTCGGTCGCCTTTACCCTGAAGCCCGGCGAAATCAGCGGTCCGGTTGATAACGGCAGCACCGGAGGCGTCCTCTCGGTGATTGACCGTCAGCTTCCAACCGAGCAGGACTTTGCCGTGAAAAAAGACCAGGTTCGTGATTCCCTGCTACAGAACAAGCAGAGAGAAATATTCGGGCTGTTCCTGGAAAACCTGCGCACCACCAAGGAAAAAGCCGGCCAGGTGAAGATCAACCAGAAAGAACTGCAGGCGCTCACTAAGCAGCCAATTCCCGAAGGCGAGTAAGTAACTAACATCCCTATGGGGTTCGACCCTTAGGAGCGCTTTTCTCCCACAGACGAATGATATTCCCTCGCTCCAGCGGAATCCTGCTTCATCCCATCTCCTTGCCCTCGCGCGGAGGTATCGGCGACTTTGGACCCGCCGCCTACGAATTCCTGGACTTCCTGGCCGCAGCGCATCAGGGCCTGTGGCAGGTGCTGCCCCTGAATCCCCCAGCAAACGGCAACTCTCCCTATTCTTCCACTTCGGCCTTCGCTGGAAATCCCCAGCTTATAAGTCTGGAACGCCTCGCCGATCGCGGATGGCTGGATCGGTCGCTTCTGTCGGGTCTTACAACCGAGGTTGGACGCATTGACTATGATCAGGTGAACCGCGAGAAGCTTCCTCTGCTCTCCCAAGCCGCGAAGAATTTTCTCGACCATGCCGCCGGGGAGGCTCGCCAGCGCCTGGACCGGTTCTGTGAAGAAAACGCCTGGTGGCTTGACGATTACGTCCTGTTCGATGTTCTGCGCGAGCAGCATGGAGCGAACTGGAACCGATGGCCGTCGGAATTGGCACGCCGCGAACCATCTGCTCTGGAATCCGCACAACGCGACTTCAGCTCAGAGCTGGCACTACGCCGCGTGGCTCAATTCTTTTTTTGGGAACAATGGCGGGCATTGCGGCATTATTGCGCCCGAAAATCCATTCGCGTGGTCGGCGATATTGCCATCTTCGTGGATTATGCCAGCGCCGACGTCTGGGCGCACCGCGACCTTTTCCGGCTGAAAGAGGCGGATCTGCAACCCGAAGTCGTTTCTGGCGTGCCGCCGGACTATTTCAGCGCCACTGGGCAGCGCTGGGGAAATCCGCTCTACAACTGGGACACAGTTCGTTCCAGCGAATATCGCTGGTGGATTCAGCGCCTGCGCTGGGCCACCCAGACCTGCGATTTTATTCGTTTGGATCATTTCCGCGGGTTCGCACAATTCTGGGAAATTCCCGCAGGCGAGTCAACCGCCATCCATGGCCGCTGGGTAAACGGTCCCGGCGATGAATTTTTCAACAAGGTACGGGATGCGCTCGGTGGTCTCCCATTTTTTGCCGAAGACCTGGGGTTCATCACTCCGGATGTAGTCGCCTTGCGCGACCGCCATGACATCCCAGGGATGGCGGTGTTGCAATTCGCATTCGGGGATATTGGAGCCCACGCCTATCTGCCCCATCGTCTCACTGCGAATCGCGTGATTTATACCGGCACCCACGATAACGATACGACTCTCGGCTGGTGGACTGCTCTTGACGACCAAACTCGCCGGGCAGCGATGGCTCTCATTGGCCCCTGTGAGGACGGTCCCTGCTGGGGAATGATTCGCCTCGCCCTCAGTTCTCCCGCAAATTTTGCAATCTTCCCGCTGCAGGATGTCCTGAAACTCGGCGGCGACGCCCGCTTAAATACCCCGAGCACAACCGTCGGCAATTATCACTGGCGTTGTCAGCCAGGATTGCTCAAGCCTGAATTGGCGCAGAAGCTGGCCGCGCTATCCGAAGTCACTGATCGGCTGCCGGATCGGGCCATGCCACCCTCAGCCGAGGATTTCCTCGCCTAAAAAAAGCCGGAATCTTTCGATTCCGGCAGGTTCGCCCGGATAAAAATCACTGTGTGAAGGGCCGAGGTCCGGAGCGGGCCCGCCCTGAGCAAATTCGAATGGGCGCCTCGCCCGCGACCCGCGAGCGGGACGAAAAGCCCACGCAACCTCAGGCACTGCGCCGCGGACGCGTCGTCAAGTCCCTGACCTGCGTTAGAATGCTGGACATCTGCATTCCGTTCAGTCCGGAGATAAAGGGCAACATCTCCGCAATAAAGGGGTCTTGAATCAATTCGCTGATCTCTTCCTGGCGGCTGCGCTCTCCGCCGCTCAACAGGTCTGGCACGGTCACCTCCAGGGCCCTGGCCAACCGCTCCAATGAGGAAAGCGTGGGCGTGGCCTTTTCATTCTCGATTTTCGAGACATACGTCCGCGGCACCGACATTCTGCCTGCGAGTTGCCGCTGACTCAATCCATTGCGCAGCCGCATCGAGCGAATCGAGGCTGCAAGGTTCAGGTGGCCGCGATGGCTCGGGGGCACAATCTGCGGGATTGGCGCCTCTGCTACCTCGGGCTCCTCTGCATCCAGGGACAAGTGGCAGCGGCGGCAAAGATGATTAGATGTAAGAAATTGAACCAGAAGACAGCGGTCGCATCGTACGACCTCCCGGGAATCTACCGGGGCAAGAGTAGTGGCCATTAGTGGTGGGAGTTGCCAGAGCGGGCAAGACCCAGGAACCTCGTGCTGCGGTTCCAATCTCACCCGTAATCTGAGGTACCATGCCTGTGGAAGTCAAGCTAATTCGTGCCTGCAAATACGCGATTCTTTTCTTCTGTAAGGGAACCAGCCTAGGAAACCTCAACAAATTCGGCGCGAAGACATGACCGATCGCAACCATGCATGGTGTTTACTAACTGAGTTCACTCAGTCAGAAAGTTTGCGCAGGCATGCTCTGGCAGTGGAGGCTTGCATGCGCGCCTATGCCCGGAAATTCTCCGTCCCCCAGGAACTCTGGGGCACAGTGGGCCTGCTGCATGACTTCGATTACGAGAAGTATCCCAGTCCCGCACACCATCCTTACCGCGGCAATGAGATCCTTAAAAAGCGTGGGTACTCGGATGAACTCCGCCGCGCCATAATGTCGCACGCGGACTATACCGCGGTGCTTCGCGAAACCCCGCTCGAAAAAGCCCTCTTTGCCTGCGACGAACTTGCCGGTTTTATCACCGCGGTCGCCCTGGTCAAGCCGGGAAAATCGTTGGCCGAGGTGGATGCCAGATCGGTTCGCAAAAAAATGAAAGACAAGGCCTTCGCCCGCAGCGTCAGCCGAGATGACATCATAAACGGGGCCCAAGGCCTGGGAGTGGATTTGGACGAGCACATCGCCACGTGCATCCAGGCGATGAAAGAAATTGCAGGAGAGTTGGGACTCGCAGAATTCCCCAAGCTCGCGATGCCGTGACCGGGTCAGGGGCGGACTTTTCTCTAAAACGACTTCTTGGTCGTAGCCGCGTAGGCCCGCGAGGAAACGATCCCCTTCCCTTCCTGGACGGTCACCGTCTGCCCGGCAGCGACATTCGTGATCTTGTCAGTCTGCCCGCCCGGCCACTGGATCTCGACTGTCTCAGCGCTCGTCTTCTGAGCCAGGCCAAACGAGGCCACCAATTCGCTCTGCGCCAGATAACTGGAACCGCTGCGCACCATCTTCCATTGTTTGTCTCCGCCGGCGCTGACGGTAATGACGGCGCCGATGCCATCACGATTCGACTTCGTTCCCACCAGCCTGATGCGCAGGCTGTGGTTGGTCACGCCCTGGTTATGGAACAAATACGCGCGGCCGCCGTTGGTGGTCATCAGAACGTCGAGCGCGCCGTCGTTATCGATGTCCGCATATGCGGCGGCTCGCGCAACCTTGGGGGAAGCGAATGCGCTACCCAGCGTTTGCGTGGCCTCAACGAACTTGCCTCCGCCGAGATTGCGGAAGACGTGCGGCGGTTCGGCGTAGCTCACGCGCTTCTGCACCTTCTCGATTTGATCCTCAATATGGCCGTCGGCGACGAAAATATCGGGCCAGCCGTCATTGTCGTAATCGAAAAAGAAGCAGCCGAAGCCGAGCGTGACCAGGGTCGCGCGTCCGACCTCCGAGCTGGGAGCTTCATCCACGAAGAGCCCATTGCCTTCGTTGTGATAAAGCGACACCATCTGGTTGGCGAAGTTGCTGATGATCAAGCTCGGGCGTCCGGAGCGGTCATAGTCGGCAGCGTCAACCCCCATACCGGCGCGGGCTACGCCATCTTCGCTGAAGGCAATCCCCGCCGAAACTCCTTTTTCTTCAAAGGTTCCGTCGTGTTTATTTAAGTAAAGCTTGTTGGGCTGGGTGTCATTGGCGAGGAGGATATCGGGCCAGCCATCGCCGTCATAGTCTAGGATGGCGACGCCCAGGGTCTTCGAGGTATTGTCGAAAAACTTCGCCTTCTGGGTCGCATCTTCAAACTTGCCGTTGCCGACATTGTGCCACAGGCGCGCGGACGTCCCCTTGTAAGACTCGGGCGTGCAATAAGACTTATGGATGCCATCCAGTGTGCAGAATAAATCTCCCTGCAACGACCACTGCACGTAGTTCGCGACCACCAGATCGAGCTTGCCGTCGCGGTCGTAGTCAACCCAGGCGGCGCTGGTCGAGAATTCGTTTGGCCCCCATAGACCCGCAGACCTGGTAGCATCCGCAAAAGTGCCATTGCCGTTGTTGCGGAACAGATGGCTCTGGCCGAGCGCGGTGATGAAGAGATCGTCGTAGCCGTCGTTGTCGTAATCTCCGGCAGCCACGCCAAGGCCGAACATTGGAAGCGCGAGTCCAGCCTTGCGGGTGACGTCGGCGAAGCTTCCGTCGTGATTGTTGTGATAAAGCTTCAGGGTTGATTCGGAGCCAGGATGTCCGGGCCAATTCTCACCGTTCACCAGAAGCACGTCAGGCCAGCCGTCATTGTCGTAATCGACAAATGCGCAGCCCGGTCCCATCGTCTCAGGCAGATATTTCTTGCCGAAGGCGCCATTATTGTGAACGAAGTGGATTCCCGCCTGGGTGGCAATGTCGTGAAATTGAATTTGCCCATGAACGACGGATACCGAAGAGATAAAAAGAACAAGCAGGAGTTTGCGCATTATTTGGAATTCCCGGCTGCTGGCCTCATGCTGGCATATGCCGGGCCGTGCTCGGCAGGCCGGGCGGGGCCGCCCGTCCCCGTATGGTTCGACTTGGTTGCAAGCTGTTTCAGCGGTAACCCCACCGAGACGTGCTCATGGATCGACTGGCGCTCGTTGTTGTCTTCCGGATGAAGCTGGCGATAGGGGCCGGTGATCGTCTGCGAAGACTCGTCGGCTTTGAACCGAAGATACCGCTCCTGATGATCGCGGGCCTGCTTCTCGTCTCCCAGTCCCTTGTAGCAAAGCATCAGGTTGTAATGGGCCTGCAGGTCTTCGGGATCAATCGTCAACACTGAGTTCAGCATTTGGACCGCGTCCGCGTACCTGCGCTGCAGGAAAAGTATGCGCCCCAGGTCATTCAATACGACTCGGTCGCGCGGATACTGCACCAGAACCCGGCGCAAGTGGCCGGCGGCGCCATCATAGTTTCCGTCGCTGCGGAGGACGCGAGCATAAAAATAATGCGCCCGGGCCAGATCCGGCTTTAGCGCGAGCGCCTTCTCCAGCACTGTTCTGGCGCGGCCCATGTCGCCTTCCTGCACCGCGGCGCGCCCGATGTTCACCCAACCGTCCGGATTTTTCGCGTCCGCCTCAGTGACCCTCTGAAAAGCCACTTCAGCGCCCTTCAAATCGCCTTGCAGCAGCAGGCCGATGCCGTAGTCGTTCCAACGCTGCCACTCTTCGGCGCGCAATTCCGTTTTTGGCGCGGCGGCAGGGGTACCACGAGCAACGACACGCAGAGTAACTTCATTCTCGGCAATCGCAACCACGGGAACATCGGGAATGGCTTCCCTCTTCGCAGAAACGCCTTGCAGCGATCCGCTGAAAGAGTACTTGGTATCGTCATAGCCGGGCGCGATCTCCGATTTTGGCTGATTGGGATCAGGGACGCCGGTGAACGAGAACTGGGTATTCCACCACGCGAACTTGCGGTAGCACAGGCGTGCGTGCAGCGTGATCTTATTTCCCGCGCTCTCGGGAATGCGCACGCTGTAGTGCACGGTGTCAGCGGCACCGGGGGGAATCAGCCGCACATAAACCACGGCGCGTGTGGACCAGGCATTCCGCTTGTTGATTGGATTACCATGCTCGTCAATCTGCAGCGAGCGATAGAAGTGCGCGCCTTTTTCCACCGGCCCTTGCCCATTGTCCTCCACCATTCCGCTCCAGAAGACGGTCTGACCTTTTTCGTCGGTCCCCTTGAGCTCCAGCCAGGTGTCATAGGCATCGACAGTACCGCCGGGGAAGAAGTGGCCGACTTTCTTGGTACGGACCACAACATCGACACGCACGGTGTCGCCACGACGGAGGGCCGGTTGCACGCGATCGAGAGGCGCGGAAATGGGACTCGCTTCCGTAGTGGCGGACGCAATTTTCGTCTCCGCCTCTTCACCCACCGCAAAGGTAGTCGCCGTGTCAGCTTGCGGCGTGGCAATGGCGTTGGCCTTTCCTTGCTCCGGCGAGATGGCGAAGATGTCCACGCTCAGAATGCCGCTCTTCAGGAAGTTCTCAGTCAGCTTGAGCTGGTCAGCATCTTCATTGGCCGCCGGGACTGCCGTGTTCGCTCCCGGAAAGCGGTGGGAGTGCACAAACCCACTGGCATTCCCGAAGTCACCGGAGTGAGTGAGCGGCATATGGCAGTCGGCGCACTGCTGCGAACGCGGGGGGTAATAGAACGAGCGCGCGCCTTCTCCGGAGACCCCGCTGGCCTGCCAATTGTCATATTCGTTGAAGCCTCGAATCCAGCGATAGTGGTTCACCGGCACGTCAAGATGGACCTTGTGGCAACTGGAGCAAAATTCCGGCGTCTGATCGCGCATGAACGGCTTCAGGAAGACGCGGCGGTGCGGCTCGGGATTCAGTTTCACCAGAAAATCATGCAACGTGCGCACTACTGGATTCTTGCTGGCGGCGAGCTCATGTAGACGCGGGTATTCCAGATAAAAATCGCCCTGTCCCATCGTGCTCTTCACCTTGGCAATCGAGTGGCACATCATGCATCCAAGTCCCGCCTGGGCTTCAGGACGATGCACGATCTGCTTGATCGGCGTATCCATCAATCCGCTGTAGAGAACGGCGGGGTCGTGGCAGCCTCCGCACCATTTGGAGGGTTTGGTGCCCACGCGATCCTGCATGTACTCGATGCTCTTCCGATACCACTGATTGTTGAACGACGAAAAATGGTGTGCCGAGCTGAACCACTGCTTGTAAATGTCGGCGTGACAGCGCTGGCAAGAGTCGGACTCCATGAAGAACTTGCTGGGAATTTTTCGCCGTCCGTAAACCTGCGCGGAGCTGGGAAAAAAATCGCCTTGCGGGCCGTCGCCTTCGTCATTCATGGTGGCAGGTGCTTCCACCGGATTTTGGATGCGACCATGGTTCAGCCAGCGGGAGTTCCGCGTGTACCAGGCCGCGGCGGAAAGCGCAAAGAGCGCCAAAACGCAAACAGCATAGCGGGAGGCCGCTTTTGCGAACCCAGGGGAAAGCCACCCCCTGCGTCCCGCCCAATCTCCGAACAGAATTGCCGCGCCGCCGAGAGACACAGCAATGTGCAGGTAAACCAGCTTCCATTCCGGCCTCGAGGTTCCAGTCTTGATGAGAATCAATCCTAGAACTGCCGACGCAATGATGAGAAGCCAGCCTAGGCGGGCCGCCATCGACGAATGGCGCAGTACGCGACGTAGGAATATCGCCAGATAAATCGAGGCCAGCACCCCAATGCCCGCGTGGAACAATACGATAACCGCATAGAAGACGTTCGACTGGGGAAACGCGTAGAGGTAGATGGCTGATAAAAACAGAAAAACCAGCATGCGCGGCAGAGCGCGGTATCCCAAAAGACTCTTGAAAAAGGGGATCATACTTGGTTGAGGGACACCCGCTCACACGAATGCATCCGCGCAGCGTGCCAGATCAGACCTTAGTTTTTTCATTGGCTTGGCGGAATAGTACAAAAACACTACGCTTCGTCGAAAACCTGCCACCTACCGCAAATCGGCTGGACTAGACTCCGGGGGGCATCTTCCAGCCGCCACACTCACGCTCAATCGCCTCCGCCAGCCCCAATGCCAGCTCTTCTTCCCAGGGCCGTGTCACGATTTGCACGCCGATGGGTAGGTCATCGGAGGAGTGCGACACCGGGACCACCGCTGCCGCCATTCCGAGCAGGTTAAACCACTCGCTGTAGCTCCACGCGTCCAGGTACTGAACCGTCTTGCCCTCAACTTTCCACTGGCGCTCTCCGTGCCGGAACGCCGGGATCGCAGCGACCGGGCAAAGCAGCGCCGGGAAATTTTTCATCTGCTCGAAAATCTGCATCCTCACCAGATCACGTCCGATCCAGGCGTCGAGCAGCGTTTCTGCGGTGTGAGGCGCCTCGGCGGCCACCCAGCTGTTGAATTCTTTTAGGATCGGACTCAGGTCGGTCTCGTGCCCCCGAGTCATTGGCTCCAAAAGCATTCCGCCGGCCACGCCGAAGAATTTCCACCAGAGCTGGCGGGCCAGTTCGAGACCTTCGGGACGGAACGGCTCAACTTGGAATCCGGCGCGGCGCAGCCCTTCTGCGGCCTGGTGGACCGCCGCGCGAGTCTCAGCGGTCACCGCAGTTCGCCCGTCATCCTCGAAATATCCGATTCGTATCTCCTTCAATGCACCTCGATCAGGCCAGCGCACCGGCACCGGAGCGGCGGATGGGTCCCCGAGGTCAGGTCCTTGCATTAGTTCAAACAGCAGCTTCAAATCAGCTACCGTTCGTGCCATTGGCCCCACAACTCCGAGCAGGGCGAATGGGCCCACGGATTGAGGAAAGTGCCCGGTAGCTGGAATACGGCCCGGAGTCGGCTTGAGCCCGCAGATTCCGCAAAAATGCGCCGGCACGCGAATGGATCCACCGCCATCGCTGCCCACACCGCCGGCCGAGCAGCCTGAAGCAATGGCCGCCGCCTCCCCGCCGCTTGATCCTCCCGCGGTCCGGAAGAGGTCCCAGGGATTGTTGGTGCGCCCGTAAAGAAGATTGTCCGTCTCCCACGCCATGAGAAGCTCAGGAGCGTTGGTCACGCCCAGAATAATTGCCCCGCCTTGCCGCAGGCGAGTGACCAGCGGCGCATCGCCGGAAGCCACGTAACCTGCGCGCAGCCTGGTTCCAGCCTCGCAGCGCATTCCGGCGACCGCGATTGAGCTCTTGATGCTGATGGGGACGCCGTGCAGCGCGCCGGGTTGGTTGCCGCGTGCGAGCGCACCCTCCGCGTCCCGCGCATTTTGCAACGCTCCTGCCGCATCTACTTGGACAAAGGCATTAAGTCTTGGGTTGAGCCGTTCTATTTTTTGGAGATGAGCTTCAACCAGCTCCAACGGTGACACCTGTCGGCGGCGGATTTGCTCCGCCATCTGCGTGGCAGAAAGGAAAGTCAAGTCAGGCATGCAGCTTGGCACTCAGAAAGTCGGGAGTCTAGCACGCTCCAGTAGTGTCGGTGAACCTGTAGGCGGCTTATCCCGCTCACGACCAGAATGGTCTATATTGGTGGACTCGGTCAACAGTGGTCAATGATCTTTTAATTTCACAGGAGATCTCATGAAAAGAACTGCTTTCGCGATTCTGTTCGTTCTCACACTGAGTTTTATGGCTTTCGCCCAAAACGAAAAGAGCAAGCGCCCCAGTCCGCCGGCTCAGGCGCAGTGCAAATTTTCTGACGGGAAGACGATCACCGTCGATTATTCCAGTCCCCGCGCCAAGGGACGCAAGATTTTTGGCGATCTCGTGCCCTACGGTGAAGTTTGGCGTACTGGAGCCAATGAAGCCACAACCTTTGTGACTGCCGCAAATTTAAATGTAGAAGGCAAAGACGTCCCCGCGGGCAACTACACCATCTTCACCATCCCAACCGCGGACAAGTGGACGTTGATTATCAGCAAGCACACCGGCGAGTGGGGAATTCCGTACAAGTATGAATCCGAAGAAGTGGTGCGGGTTCCCATGTCGGCGTCCAAGACTTCCGGTCCGGTTGAGAATTTCACCATCGCCTTCGATCAGAGCGGCGGAGCTTGCACTTTGCAGGTGAGCTGGGAGAATACGCAAGCTTTGGTAAAATTTACAGAGAAGAGATAATCACAGCTCTCTCTTTCTCTTGGCGGGGTTAGAATGTCTCCAAATTCCCGCGGGAGGTGTTCTCATGCCCGTGTACGACTATCTCTGCCAGGATTGCCACAAGACGTTCGAACGCGCGCTCACGCTGCGTGAACATGACAGACAGGAACTCAAGTGTCCCCACTGCGGCGGTAGGAATGTGGAACAGAAAGCCGCAGCATTCTATGCTGTGACTTCGAAAAAGAGCGCGTAAAAAGCAGACTTGGGCGTTAGGCTCCAGGCTTCGGAGAACCCGGCTTCCAACGGAGGACTGGCTTCCTGGCTGCTCCGGTTTCGTCGAGTCGCGCTACCCGGGTAGAGTGGGGCGCGGTGTGCACCAGCTCTGCGTCTTCTTCAACCTCTTCGGCAATGGACTTCATCGCCTCTATAAAAAGGTCCAGTTCTTCCTTCGACTCACTCTCCGTGGGCTCGATCATCATTGCGCCGGGGACGATCAGCGGAAACGCCGTCGTATAAGGATGAAAGCCGTAATCAATAAGCCGCTTGGCGATGTCGATCGTACGGACACCTTTTTTCGCCTGTAGCTTGTCGCTGAAAACCACCTCGTGCATGCTGGCTCTCCCATAGGGGAGATCGTAAGTGCCCTCTAGCCCCTTGCGAATATAGTTTGCATTCAGCACGGCGTCTTCCGTCGTCTGGCGCAGGCCATCCGGGCCGTTCGCAAGAATGTAGGCCAGGGCGCGCACGAACATCCCGAAATTACCGTAAAAAGACCGCACCCGTCCGACGGAACGCGGCCGATCATAGTCGAAGCCCAAAGTCCCATCTGGTTTCGAGATCAGCACCGGCGTGGGCAGAAACGGCTCAAGCGCCTGCTTGATGGCAACCGGGCCGGAGCCTGGACCGCCACCGCCGTGAGGGGTCGAGAAAGTCTTATGCAGATTCAAATGCATGAGATCCACGCCAAAATCGCCCGGCCGCGCTTTGCCGACCAGCGCGTTCATGTTGGCGCCGTCCATATACAGCAGGCCCCCTTTGTCGTGGAGAATATCCGCAATCTTGTGGATCTCCAGCTCGAAGATGCCCAAGGTGTTAGGGTTGGTCAACATCAGCGCCGCGACATCTTCATTCATCTGCGCTTCGAGGGCGGCAATGTCAACAATGCCAGCGGCATTGGATTTCAAATTCTCGACCGCATAGCCGACCATGGCTGCGGTCGCAGGATTTGTGCCATGTGCCGAGTCAGGGATGAGCACCTTCTTTCGTGGCGCTCCCTTCGAATCATGATAGGCGCGCACCATTAACAGGCCGGTAAATTCCCCATGCGCCCCCGCGGCCGGCTGCAGCGTGATGGCGTCCATGCCGGTGATTTCGATCAGGCACTCGCTGAGAATCTTGATGATGCGCAAAGCGCCTTGTGAAATTTTCTGCGGCTGATACGGATGAGCGTTGGCGATGCCTTCCAGCCGCGAGACCACTTCATTGACGCGCGGGTTGTACTTCATGGTGCAGGAACCGAGCGGATACATTCCCAGGTCAATCGCGTAATTCCAGGTCGAAAGCCGTGTGAAATGGCGGATAATTTCGATCTCGCTGACCTCCGGCATGTTGCCAAGATCTTTTCTTTCCCATGGACCCAGCAACTGGCTTGCGTCCACTTCCGGCACATCGAGCGAAGGCAATTTCCACGCCCCTTTGCCGGGAGAGGACTTCTCGAAAATCAAGCCTTCGTTCTGATTCACGTGGCGTGTGGCCTTGCGGGTCATGTGTTTGGGCATCAGGGCGCCACCTCTTCTTCTTGCGCTCGCGCCTCTTCCTTTGCGCTTTTCACTGAACGTTCGCTCTGGGCCACGAGGCCGGCAGCCGTATCGATGGCGCTGCGCGTAGTCAGCTCAGTGCAGCACCAGAGAGCGGCGTTCCCAAGCTCGGGATAAAACTTCTTCAGGGGAAGTCCGCCTACGATCTTATGTCCGAGCAGGCGAGAGTTGATGGCATATGGATCTTCGCTGGTCTCGGCCACAAATTCGTTGAATCGGGGAGCGCCGGGGAACAGGACTGAAGCGTGCCGCGCAAACTGCTGTGCAGCGTAAGCGGTCTTCGCCAGATTGTGGCGGGCCAGTTCCTTCAGGCCGGCTTTTCCGTAAACGTTCATGAAGATATTCACCATCAGGGCTACCAGCGCCTGATTTGTACAGATGTTGGAGGTCGCCTTTTCGCGCCGGATGTGCTGCTCGCGGGTGGCCAGGGTCAGTACGAATCCCCGCTTGCCGCTGAGGTCAGTCGTTTGCCCGACAAGGCGGCCAGGCATCTGCCGGACGAACTGCTCGCGAGTGGCGATCACCCCGCAGTATGGGCCGCCGAAGCCGAGAGGTACGCCAAACGATTGAGCTTCCATGGCGATGATGTCGGCGGAGCGGGGCGGCTCGACGATGCCCAGCGAAACTGCTTCGGCAATCGATACCACCAGCATCGCGCCTTTGCGGTGCGCGATCCCGGCCAGCGTTTCAACATCTTCAATGGTGCCAAAGAAATTCGGAGATTGCACCAGAAGGCACGCCGTATCCTCAGTAACTGCCTGTTCGGCGGCCTTCAAATCCACTCGTCCTTCCCCGGTGAAAGGCACAGTGGTCAGGGGCATTCCCTGGTAAAAGGCGTAAGTGGAAAAAACCTCGCGGTATTCCGGATGCACACTGCGCGCCACCGCGACTGATCGGCGCCCAGTGAGCCGCACCGCCATCATCACCGCCTCGGCTACGGCGGTGGAGCCATCGTACATGGAGGCATTGGCCACTTCCATGCCGGTCAGCTCGCAAATCATGGTTTGGAATTCGAAGATAGATTGCAGGGTGCCTTGGGAAATCTCTGCCTGGTACGGAGTGTATGCGGTGAGAAACTCGCCGCGCGAAATCAGGGTATCAATGATTACCGGGCGGTAGTGGTAGTAAGCTCCCGCCCCGAGGAACGTGGCATGTCCGTCGCCGTTCTCGCGGGATCGCTCGCGAAACCAGTCCACGATTTCCGATTCCGCCATCTGTCTCGGAACGTCGAGGTCACGTTCCAAACGGTATTCCGCCGGAATCGGCGCGAACAGCTCATCTATAGAACGCGCACCCATCGCCTTAAGCATGGCCTCGCGGTCAGCCGGAGATTTGGGAAGATAGCGCATCAGAGATATTGGATGTGGCCGGTGTGCTTTTCGATTGTTGGGCCCGGTTCAGTCTCCACCCTCCTCGGCTACAAACTTTTCGTAGTCGGCAGCCGAAAGGAGTAATGTCAGTTCGCCGGGATTTTTCAGTGTGAGCTTGAGCATCCAGGCGCTATGCGCATCCTGGTTGATTTTTTCTGGAGCGGTGGCCAGGTCGCCATTGATTTCGGTGACAGTGCCCGACGCCGGCGCGTACAGGTCGGACACCGCCTTCACTGATTCGACGCTGCCAAATGTTTTCCCGGCGATGATTTCGGCGCCCGGCTTGGGCAGCTCAACGAAGACAATGTCCCCCAGAGATTCCTGAGCGTAGCTGGTAATGCCGATGGTGGCCGAGTTGCCGTCTGCTTTGATCCACTCGTGTTCTTTGGTGTACTTGAAATCCGGCGGATAAGGCATGAAGTAAGCTCCTGGCACTTTGCTTTTAAGCTTTGGCGGTGAACCTCTGTAGCCTGTGGAAATCAACTTTTCTTTGGCTTCTTATAAAAAGGCGTAGGAACGACTCTCGCCTCGGCCCCTTGCCCTCGAATCTCGACTTTGACGACCGTCTCAACCGGCGCGAAATCCGGCGGCACATAAGCTAGAGCAATATTCTTTTTCAGAAAGGGCGCAGGTGAGCCGCTGGTGACATATCCGATCTCACCTCCTCCGGTGTCAAGCACTTTATAGCCGTCGCGGGCGATCCCCCGCTCGACCATTTCCAGACCCACGAGTGTGCGCTTCAGCCGCTCGGAGCTAGCTCTTTCCAACGCTTCCCTTCCAATGAAGTTTGGCTTCTCCATTTTGCAGAATCTCTCGAGTCCGGCTTCCCATACATTGATGGTATCGGAAATCTCATGGCCGTAGAGTGGGAGCTTGGCTTCCAGCCGAAGAGTATTGCGGGCTCCCAGGCCGCACGGTACCACACCGAATTCTTTACCGGCCGCGAGCACGTCGTTCCACACTCGCGCACTTGTCTCTTCCTGGCTCGGGATATAGATTTCAAATCCGTCTTCGCCGGTATAGCCGGTGCGGGCGATCAAAATATTTTTGAGACCGCAGACTGTGACGCGAGTGAACCAGTAGACCTTCACCGCCGCAATATCTGCGTCGGTGAGCTTCTGCAGCACGTTTACGGCTTTGGGACCCTGAATCGCAATCTGCGTGAACTCGTCCGAAAGATTTTCAACTTGGCAATCGAACTGGCGCGTGTTCTCGCGCACCCACTTGAAATCCTTTTCCCGGGTACCGGCGTTGATCACCAGCAGATATTCTTCTTCGCCCAGCCGGTGCACAATCACATCGTCCACGAACGTGCCCTGGGGATAAAGCAACGCCGAATACTGCGCCTGGCCAATCGCCAGCCGCGAAGCGTCGTTCATGGAGAGATACTGCACCGCGGCAAGCGCCTCCCGCCCGGCAAGACGTATGTCGCCCATGTGGCTGACGTCGAAGATGCCGGCCCGGGATCGAACCGCCAGGTGCTCGGCAATGATTCCGCCTCCGGCCGGCGCAGGATATTCAACCGGCATCTCCCAGCCGTTGAACTCAACCATTTTCGCGCCCAGTTGGCGATGCACAGTGTTTAGGGCAGTCTTGCGTACCGCGGGTGTAGTTTCGACAGGAGACAAAAGACCTCAATCATAGGCGGTAGCTGGGCCGCCGAACAGGAAACTTAAGAGGCTAACATGGTGGCCGGACGGGGTTCAACCGCAGGAGAGATGCGGCGGTCTTGAATACGCAAATCCCTCCACGGCGTAGAAGTTCTCCCGCAATTCAGGAGCCTCGGGGCTTGGAGTCTGCAAGTCCCTTAGACCTGCATTGCGTGCCGCAGGTCCGAGAGGTGTACAATCGTTGCCGGTCCACGAAGGAGATAACATAGTGACATCAAGAACCGTTATTTTTGCCATCACGCTGCTCAGCTGTCTCGCTCTCTCCCTCAACCTTCATGCCCAGGCCGGGGGCGACGTCGCCGACCAGATCAAGCAGCTGCAACAGGAGTACAGGGACGCGCAGATGAAAAACGACGCCCCATGGGCGCAGCAGCATCTGGCGGACGGATTCGTCGCTGGAAACAGCTGGGGCGACTGGCAGACGAGGGAGGACTTCATAAAGGACCTGCAGAACAAAACCAGTAAGTGGAAGAGCGGCAACATGAGCGACGTGAAGGTGGCGACCTTCGGCCCGAACACCGCCGTGTCGCATTACACGTTTCACTTACGATGCCGAACTCCAGGGCAAGCACCGGGCTCGAACGGTCATCTGCAGCGACACCTGGCTCCGGCGCATGGAAAGCGGCCTCGACCCACTGCTCGCTGGTTAAGGGCGAGTAGCTTGGCGTGAAAGTTTCGTGCTGGAACGGCCGTAAACGGGGTTGACCCACGGAGAGATGCGGTAGCGTCCGGGAGAGTGCGTTTACCTGTCTTTCTTTCGGCGGAGGGGGGCGGTTCCGCACATATCGGCCAAAAAATTGGCCCTAATCTCTGCTCCGAGCCAACCCTCCCAAACATCCTTCTGCTTCCGTGCGGATACCATGCATTTATTATAATCCCTCCTTTTTCCTTGAAAGTGTCAAGCACTTTTCGGACACTACCAGAGACCCTGCCGGTTCTCTCTATTCCCGCTTTCCAATCTCTATTGCCTGCCTCGCATTCCCACTTGCTGACCTTATCGCGCGCTCGGCTTCCTTCCTGCGGAGTCCGCTAACCTGCATCACCACGGCGACTCGAACGTCATTGCCTGCGGCTCGCAAATACCGGCGCGCCCGATTACGATCAACTCCCAATGCCCGCGACACAATAGTGATTGCCCGCCCAGCAAGCTTGCTGTTCTTCTGGCGCAGGTTGACCATCAGGTTTCCATAGACATACCCGAGCCGGACCATCGCGCCTGTGGAAAGCATATTGAGGACCATCTTTTCTGCCGTCCCTGCCTTCATGCGGGTTGAGCCGGAGATAACTTCTGCTCCCGTTTCCACCACAATCGCCAGCTCTGCAGCACGTTCCAGTGGTGAAGCAGGGTTGCAGCTGACGGCGACCGTCTTGGCCCCGCAGCGGCGCGCGTATTCAACGGCAGCAACCGTGAATGGGGTGCGTCCGCTGGCGGCAACACCCGCCACCACGTCTTTGGAGGTCGGCCGCTTCTTGCGAATTTCGCGGGCGCCAAGCTGGCGCGAATCCTCGTCGGCCTCCACCGCCCCGCCCAGCGCCTTGACGCCGCCGGCGATCACGAACTGCACCATCCGGGGCTCGGTATTGAATGTCGGAGGACATTCGGCCGCGTCCAGGGCCGCGATCCTGCCGCTGGTGCCGGTGCCTACGTAAATCAGCCTTCCCCCAGCCGCAAGCGATTCCGCGATCCAGTCAATCGCCAGCGCGATTTGCGGCAATGCCCGCTTTACTGCGGTCGCGACTTTCGAGTCTTCTTTATTAATAATCCTCGCGATCTCACGCGATGATTTGAGGTCGATATCAGCGGAAGCAGGGTTCGACTGCTCGGTACGCAACCCGTAAAGCTCTGTTCGCGCTGCTTTCCTCATCCACCCGCTCCAATTGCTTCGACCACAGCATCATGAAACCTCGGGCGGACTTCCTTAATCGCTTGATTCGAGCAATCGGGCCAGGTGCGGTTGGTCAGCAGGGTAACCGAGAGCTGGCGCTCCGGATCGATCCACAACGAAGTCCCGGTATAGCCGAGATGCCCAAACGAATTTAACGAAAAATACTTTCCCGATTGCGAAGGAGAAGAAGGCGTATCCCATCCCAAAACCCGGGACGTTGCTGCCGGGTAAGTCTCGCGCCGCGTGAAGACCGCCAATGTCTCCAGGCGAACCAGCGGCGCCCCACGATTCAGCATGGCATGAGCAAACAATGCGATATCCGAAGCATTGGAGAAGACTCCCGCGTGTCCGGCCACGCCTCCCATTACGCTCGCGTTTTCGTCCTGAACTTCACCCTGGATGATTCGCATGCGGAATGTCTCGTCGTCCGCTGTGGGCGGGATGCGAGTCTTCCAGCCCGCGGGAGGATTAAATGCCGTGTGCACCATTCCGAGCGGGCCGAATACTTCGCGCTGGCAAAATCGGTCAAGCGGATCGGCGGCAATTCGCTCCAGGGCGAGACCCAGTACGATGAAACCGATGTCGCTGTACTCGGCGCAAGTTCCCGGGTCGTACTTCAACCGAGTCATGACGGCTTCTCGTACAAGTTCGTCTTTATCGGTTGCACGCAGAAAGAGCCTTTCATACCCCGGCAGCCCCGAACTGTGGGCCAGCAGCATACGGAAAGTGACCTTCCTGCGCCGGATGTCCGCGCTCGCAAACTCCGGCAGAATTCCGGCCACCGGCATCTCCAGATCGAGCAGCCCCCGCTCGTACAAGATCATTGCCATGCTGGTTGTGGCCACCACCTTGGAAACGGACGCCAAGTCGAAAATCGTATCCAGGCTGACAGACGGCGAATCCTCGTCATAGGTAAATCGCCCCACAGCCTTCAGCGCCGCAAGCTTGCCGCCGTACGTAACTGCCACCGAACAACCGGGAAAGGCCCGGCGCTTGATCGATTCCTCGAGAATTTTGAACGGGCGATTGAAGGCCTTCTCTTGATCTTCGCAGCCAGCTGGCGGGATGCGTGACGCCGATGTCGTGTTCGTTTCCAAAAGCAGCTCAAGTCGCGGTCACGGCGGACTAGGCTCTAGGATAAGGCTCCGGACGCATTACTGGAGTAGCACCCATGGCACCTCGTCTCTGGTAAGTTGATCGGCCCCGTCACCGCTGATGTAAATTCATCATATTCGACTCCCCATTGCCAATTCATTGACCACACCTGCTGCGCTTTTCGCGCTCTTGTTCGCCGTCGTGCCAGGGGCCGCTTCCGGCCAGGATCTCGATCTCTCCGTTCTCGATTCCATCGTCCAGAACTCAATCGACAATCGCGAAACTCCCGGCGCAGTGCTTGTAGTAGGACATGATGGACGCGTGGTGTATCGTAAGGCATTCGGCAATCGCTCCCTCGAACCCACCCGCTCCGCCATGAACGCGGAGACGATTTTCGACATCGCGTCGCTGACCAAAGTCGTAGCCACTACAACCGCCGTTATGCAACTCGTTGAGCAGGGAGGAGTTCGCATCAACGATCCGGTCGTGAAGTACATCCCCGAATTCGGACAAAACGACAAAGGAGATATCACAGTCCGTGATCTGCTGACCCATCACTCCGGTCTTCCTCCAGATCTCGATGTGAGCCATCCCTGGGCGGGTCGGGACGTGGGATACCGCATGGCATTTGCCGCCACTACGATTTCGCCTCCGGGCACTAGATTCGTTTATAGCGATATCAATTTTATTGTTCTGGGCGCGCTCGTGGAGCGAGTGAGTGGCCTTTCTCTCGACGCTTACTGCGCTCAGAATATCTTTTCCCCTTTGAAAATGGCCCACACCCGTTTCCTGCCCGGCTCTGCATGGTTGCCGCAAATTGCTCCGACCGAATATGACGAGCGCGGCCAAATGCTGCGAGGCTTCGTGCATGACCCCACCGCACGCCGCATGGGAGGAGTGGCGGGCCACGCCGGGGTATTTTCAACTGCTGACGACCTGGCTACATTTGCTCAAGCTCTTCTGGATGGAAGCGCCGTTCTTTCGCCGCTTGCCATTCAGAAGATGACCAGCCCGCAACAACCTCCCACCTCGCCGGCGGTGCGCGGCTTCGGCTGGGACATTGATTCTCCCTATTCGTCGAACCGCGGTGAACTGCTCCCAGTCGGCTCCTTTGGGCACACCGGGTTTACTGGTACCTCCCTTTGGATCGATCCCACAACCCGCACCTACATCATTCTCCTGACCAATTCCGTTCATCCCCGGGGCAAGGGCAGCGTGATCTCGCTACGCGTAAAGGTTGCCACCGCCGCGGCTGCCGCGATTCCGCTCACGGTTCCCGAGCAGGAAGCGCTGCGCTGGAAGACCCTCACTGGATACAACGAAGCCATGACCGCCGAGCGCCATCTCGCCACCCGCAATGGTTCTGTGCTGACCGGAATTGACGTGCTCGAATCGCAGGAATTTGCCCCCCTACTAGGCAAGCGGGTGGGGGTCCTCACGAACCAGACCGGAATCGATGCCCTGGGCCGCCGGACCATCGATGTCCTGGCCCATGCACCGGGAGTTCAGTTAACCGCAATCTTCAGCCCCGAGCACGGCGTCGCCGGAGAGCTGGACACGACCAAGATCGGCAACTCCCGGGACGAGGCCACCGGGATCCCCATTTACAGCGTTTACGGCGCAACCGGCGAATCCCGCCGTCCGCCGCCCGGCGTGCTGAGCCAACTCGATACCGTCGTAATTGATGTGCAGGATGCCGGCGTGCGCTTCTATACCTATGAGACGACGTTGGGCTATTTCCTGGAAGCTGCGGCTAAGGCAGCAATTTCGGTCATTGTGCTCGACCGGCCGAATCCCCTGACCGGAGCCTTCATCCAGGGACCACCCTCCGAGCCAGGGCGCGAAAGCTTCGTAAACTACGGTCCGGTGCCGGTCCGGCATGGCATGACATTGGGCGAGTTGGCGCAGATGTTCAACACCGAACACAAGATTCACGCCCGGTTGACGGTGATTTCCATGCGGGGCTGGGTGCGCGGAGACTGGTTCGATTCAACCGGCGTAGAATGGACCAGCCCATCGCCCAACCTTCGCACCCTGGCTGCCGCCACCCTCTACCCGGGAGTCGCCCTGGTTGAAGGAACAAACGTGTCGGTCGGTCGAGGCACCGGCACACCTTTGAAGTGCTTGGCGCGCCTTGGATCAACAGCCGCGAACTCGCCCAGTTTCTGAATGCCCGCCAGCTTTCCGGAGTCCGGTTTGTTCCCCTGACATTCACTCCCACCGCCAGCAACTTCTCCGGACAGCTCTGTCACGGAGTCAATATTGTCCTGACTGCCAGAGAATTTCTGGATGCCCCCGAGCTCGGCATCGAACTCGCCTCAGCCTTGGCCAAGCTCTATCCTCAGCAGTTTCACATGGAGAAGATGATTGACATTCTCGCCAGCCAGGCGGTGTATGCCGCACTCGACCGCCACGAGGATCCTCGCCGAATCGCGCTCGATTGGCAGGATGAACTCCTCCAATTTCAGCAGCTTCGCCAGAAGTACCTCATTTACAAGTAAATCTGTTCACCTTGCCGGAATTCCTCGTTAGAATGAGTGCGCCTTCTGCAGGAGCTGTTCACCCCATGGAACTCGGTAATCTCAAGAGCTCGGTCGCGGACGCCTTTTACCGCTGTGCTGGTCCGAATTGCGGAATTTTGAAGAAGAGTGCCGACCGCTGGTGGCTGATGTGGACCTCTGCCGCAAATTATAATCAGCCCGTGCTTTACCTGTGCGCATGGGAGGACGAGATCGCCAACCGCGAGGGCACCCTTCACTTGTGCGGCGAGTTGTGCGCCCAGCGCCTGCGATCTCAGTTCATGGGAAATGTGAGAGAAAACAGGCTCAAACGAGTCAGCGTGTGACCGGATCGTCCGCTTCACCATACCGCATCGCATTGAAGCGCATACGAGTGTAACGACTTAAGGAAGATTCTCGTAATGGATAAATTTGTAATTCGCGGTGGTAACCCCTTGCTGGGAACCATTCGCGTCAGCGGCGCCAAAAATGCCGCTTTACCAGCGATGGCCGCCGCCTTGCTAACTGACGAGCCGGTAATCCTCGAAAACATTCCCCAGGTAAGGGACATCGAGACCACCCGCAGGCTCCTGACGGCGATGGGCGCGGAAGTTGAACTCGGATATGGCCGCGCCCAACATCGCACCACCATCTGCTGCTGCAATCTGGTCTCGCCCCAGGCTTCCTATGAACTGGTCAAGACCATGCGGGCTTCCACCCTGGTGCTCGGCCCGCTGGTAGCGCGATGCAAGACTGCGCGGGTTTCTTTGCCTGGGGGTTGCGCCATCGGCGCGCGGCCGATTGATCTTCACATCAAAGGGCTGGAGCGCCTGGGCGCGAAGATCACGCAACAGCATGGATACGTTGAAGCCTCCGCCGGGCGCCTCAAGGGTGCGGAAATCGTCTTCGACAAAATTACCGTTACCGGCACTGAGGACCTACTGATGGCAGCGGCGCTGGCCGAAGGCGAAACCCTGCTTCAGAACTGCGCGCGCGAGCCGGAAGTGGCCGATCTCGCCGCATTACTCAACAAAATGGGGGCGAGGATTGAAGGCGCGGGCACTCCGGTCATTCGAGTGACCGGAGTGGAAAAGCTGCACGGCGCAAAGCACCGCATCATTCCCGACCGGATCGAAGCGGCAACTTTCATCATCGCCGCCGCGCTAACCGGTGGCGACCTGAATATTTCCGCCTGCGATCCCAGCCACTTGGGCGCGCTACTGCAGAAATTGCATGAAATTGGAATCAATACCAATCAGACTGCAGAGTCGGTTCGAATCCAGAGCCGCGGCAGGTTGAAAGCCGTCGATGTCATTACCGAGGAGTATCCCGGCTTCCCCACCGACATGCAGGCGCAATATATGGCGCTGGCCACGCAAGCTGAAGGGACTTCCGTCATCACCGAAAATATCTTCGAGAATCGCTTCATGCATGCCCAGGAGATGGTCCGCATGGGCGCTGACATCAAGATTGAAGGCCCCCGGGCAGTGGTTCGCGGCAAGACTCCGCTGAGCGGCGCTGCCGTTCTGGCTTCGGACCTGCGCGCTTCGGCTTCCCTGGTATTGGCAGCGCTGCTGGCCAACGGCGAGACCATCATTGACCGCGTGTACCACATTGACCGCGGCTACGAGAACATCGAAGAAAAGTTGCGTGGCGTGGGAGCGCAGATTCGTAGAATTGGGGAAATCTTTCCCAAACGCCGCGGCTCAAGCGGCACGGCTTGACCCCTGCCACTGCGTCCCGCATACTTTCGCCCCAGGTCAGGGAAAATGGCTTTGCCGCGTATCTCGCGCCGTGAGCTCCTCGCAGGAGCGGGTGCGCTGGCCGCATCTGGGTGCGCGGCCCGCATCGCGTGGGCCAGCGAAATTTCTCACCTTGGTAAGTCTCCTTTCAGAATTTCCGTTATCAATGACGAAATCACGCAGGATTTCGGCCGTGCCTGCGAAGTCGCTTCCCACCAGTTCGGGATGGAATGGATCGAGCTCCGAGGTATGTGGAATAAAAACATCGTGGGCCTCGATGCAGCCGAGATTGCCGAAGCCCGCCGCATCCTGCGGAAATACAAGCTGCGCGTCACCGACATTGCCAGCCCGCTGTTCAAAGTGGACTGGCCAGGGGCCCCCAAGTCAAAATTCAGTCCGAAAGATGCGCAGTTTAATGCCAGCTTCACCTTCGATCAGCAGGATGAAGTCCTGGAGAAAAGTTTGGAAGTGGCAAAAGCCTTCGGCGCTGGCCGCGTCCGCTGCTTCGATTTCTGGCGGCTCAATGATCCCCAGCCGTTCCGCGAAGAAATGAGCGAAAAGTTGCGCGTGGCAGCCAGCCGGCTGGGAAAGAAGAACATGGTGCTGATCCTCGAAAATGAGCCCGCGTGCAATACCGCGACCGGCGCCGAAGCAGCCCAGGTATTGGCCGCTGTGCAGACTGCATCTTTCATGCTTAACTGGGATCCCGGAAACGCCGCGGCTGCGGGCGAGAAACCTTATCCCGATGGTTATGCTTTGCTGCCGAAGCATCGAATTGGGCATTGCCACTGTAAGGACGTAGCCAAAAACCGAGACGAGTACGAGTGGGCGGCGATGGGCAAGGGCATCATTGACTGGATCGGACAATTCAAAGCCTTGAAGCAGGATGGCTATCGCCACGCCGTGAGCCTCGAGACTCACTGGCGAGGCGCAGGTACTCCGGAGGAGTCCACGGTTCTCAGTTGGGCGGGCATGAAGGCCGAACTGCAAAAAGCGGGGGCGCTCCCGGCTGGCTAGCGGCGACAGGCGGTAGGCCCTCTTTTTTGATGTTCAAGTGAAGTTACGCTGAAATAGATAGTGCAGGAGGCGCCTAATGACGACTCGACGCGGTTTTGTTAAGACCACCGCCGGAGCAGCAGCCCTTCTCGGCTACGCGCCGGCGAAGCTCCTGGCCAAAGTGCTGGGGGCGAACGACCGCGTGCGTGTTGGCATGATTGGCGCCGGCGCGCGCGGCCAGGAGCTGCTCAAACAATTGCTTGAAGTTGCTAATGTTCAGCTGATCGCCATTGCGGATGTCTACAGCCGCCGCCATGACGAAGCCCGGCTGTTGGCCCCGGGAATTCAGACTTTTAACGATCATCGACGATTGCTGGACCTGAAAGATCTGGATGGGGTCCTCGTCGCCAGCCCATTGCACATCCACGCGAGGCATTTCATGGATGCGCTGGACGCCAGAAAAGACCTCTACTGCGAGAAGACCATGACCTGGTCCATCGCCGAAGCAGAGCAGTGCATGACCGCGGCCAAGCAATCCGATCGGGTGGTGCAGATCGGACTACAGCATGAGAGTTCCGGCGCGCTCGCAGACGCGAAGAACTGGATTAGCCAGGGCCTGCTCGGCAAGATCACACAGGTCGAATCCTGGATGAGCCGCAACACTGCTCACGGCAAGGGCCAATGGGTCCGCCCTGTGCCGCCAGATTGTAATGCGCAAAATGTTAACTGGAACGCGTTCCTAAATGGACGCCCCGAGCGGCCGTTTGATCCCAACCGGTTCATCAACTGGCGGCTATTCTGGGAATTCTCCGGCGGAAATGTTACCGAAAACATGGTGCATCAGATCGCGTGGATCATGTCCGCCCTGAACCTGCCCCTCCCTAGCGCGGCGTCCATGTCAGGTGGAATTTTTGCGGAGAAAGACGGGCGCGAAGTTCCCGACACGATCGCAGTCACCTTGGATTTCGCGGACGACACCGTTGTGACCTGGCAGTCCACGTTCAGCAACAGCCGTTATGGATTGGGCGAGCGCCTGCTCGGAAGCGACGGGACCATTGAGCACGTTGCCGGTGCAACCGGCATGGTCTCTGGTCACTCAGAAGAATCGACGCGCTACTTCCCGGAGCCTGCAAATCGTTCGAGCGGCGCCGCGCTCAACTCAGGAAGCCGCGACCAGAATCACATGGCCAACTGGATTGATTGCATCCGCAGCCGCAAAACTCCTAATGCGCCGGTCGGGATTGGCTACCGCTCGGCCATTGCCGCGCACATGGCCAACCTAGCTTACCGCCAAAAGCAGAGGGTCACACTGGAGATGGCGAAGGTGGCCCAACCCAAATTCTGAAACATGAACCATGCGTTTTATGCCCTGACTCGAAAAAGCATCTCTCCCGCTTTCGGTACGACCTTGATGCCCTCGCGCTCGCGGCCCTGCCACTCCTCCAACTGAATACTCCGCGGATCTAAATATCCCAGGCCTACCCGGCGACAACGTTTCTCGGAAATCCCGGTGGCCAGGATCACGCCGATACGCGCTTGTTCGATCTGGCGCACGGCGTCGAATTCGCCTTTTCCCTTCAGGTGAGTAGAGTGGGCGAGAATGCCGCGCGGCACTTGCCCAAAACGCTCCCAGCCAGCCAGAAAATAGTCGCGGCAATGGTAGCCAATTTCTTCGATCCACTTCCCGTGAACGTGGCTGAACTCGGAAATGTGGGGCGCATAGATTACAACCTCGCCGCCGTCGGCAACCGCCAGTTCCAGCTTGTACATCCCCTTGGCCGCCGTCCACACGTCCTGGTACATCTCCGGCATCACCGCCAACACTCGGCGAAGCGGGCGATCCACCCACACGATGTGCTTCTCTGAAGACAGAGCCGCCGCGGATTTCCAGGCTTCCTCGGGAGATCCGAAATAAATGCCGGAAATATCCGGGCCCTCAAGCACCAGCGCCAGGCACGCTACCGGTACGGGCACCAGGCTGGCGGCCTTATCTATCATCGCGCGCACTGGCGTGTAGCCGCTCCCAATAATGTCGTAGCTGCCCAGCAGCGCGCCCAGCCAGTGGGTAAAGTCGATCATCTCCCGCCCGCTGATTCCAGGAAAGAGATACTTGTTGCCCCCGGAAAATCCAACCACTTCGTGCGGAAATACCGGCCCGCAGATCAGCACCTGGTCATAGTCGAAGATCATGCGATTGATCTTGACCGGCACCTCCTCGCGCAGCAATCCGCCAGAAAGTTGCTCGACTTCATCGGCAGAAATGTTACCGAGCTGGACGAAAGTCTCCGGCAGCTCCCAGCGGTGATTCATGATGTGAGCAGCACCGCATTGCCCGGCGCGCACCGGTTGAGCGAAGTGGGACGTAAGCTGGGTGTCGTCCATGGCGCGGTGGGTTCCGAGGGCGACCAGGTAGTCGCTGGCCACCGCTTGCTGGCTGGTCAGCTCCTGCTGCAGCAACTCGAACATCAGCGGCATGGGCATGGTTCGAGTGCCGTCGGGGACGATAGTAAGGATGCGCTTTTTCTTGACCTGAAGTTGTTCCACGGCGTCGTGCACAATCTGCCGGATCTGGTCGCGAGAAAGAGTTTCGGAAGCCGAACCGCTGCCGATTACATGACTGGTTGCCATAAGATTTCCCGAAGCGCCGCGCTTCCCTGCTATGATGCAGCCCTTCGGCTGACCTAATAATATGAGATTGCAGGCCACGTCCGGCCGGACAAGAGTCTCGCACGTGCATAGCTTTATCAGCGATGATTTCCTGCTCTCGAATGAGCCAGCTCGGCGGTTGTTCCACGACGTGGCTGCGCGTCAGCCGATACTCGACTTCCACGGCCATTTGAGTCCGCAAGCGATTGCCGAGGATCTCAGCTTCGCCAACCTGTTCGAAATCTGGCTGCAGGGCGATCATTACAAATGGCGCGCTATGCGCGCCCATGGCATCGACGAGCGCTTCTGCACGGGAGACGCCTCCCCCTACGACAAGTTCTTAGCCTGGTCGCGGACGGTTCCCTACACTCTGCGCAATCCGCTCTACCAGTGGAGTCATCTGGAACTGCAGCGCTACTTTGGAATATCAGAACTGCTGGACGAAAGGACGGCGCCTTCGATCTGGGAGCGCGCCAATGCCACGCTTGCCGGCGGGCTGACCGCGCGCCAGATCTTGGCAAAGTTCCGAGTTCAAGTCCTCTGCACCACCGACGATGCGGCCGATGACCTCCGCTACCATCAGGCCATAGCCCAGACCAATCTTCCCACTAGAATTCTCCCTACGTTTCGTCCGGATAAAGCGCTCACAATTCATCTCCCGGAGGAATTTAAAGCTTGGATCGCGCGGCTCTCCAGCGCCTCCGGCATTGAAATTCGAAACCTGGCCGCCTTCCTTGACGCGCTCCGCAGCCGGCACGACTTTTTTCATGCCCTGGGTTGCCGGATCTCCGATCACGGCATCGAGCAGTGCTATTCGGATCCTTGCTCTGATCGGACAGCGGCGATCCTCTTTTCCAACGTTCTCGAAGGCAGAAAAGCTTCCGCCGAAGAACATCATCAGTTCGCCTCATTTCTTATGCTGTTTTTCGCCCGGCTAGATGCAGAAAAAGGCTGGACCAAGCAACTTCACCTGGGCGCGCTGCGCAATGTGAACGCGCCGGCTTACCGTTCGCTGGGGCCGGACACCGGTTATGACGCCATTGGCAACTCCAATCAAATCCCGCCCCTGGTGCAATATCTTGATCTGCTCGCACAGGAGAACGCCCTGCCACGCATGATCATTTACAACCTCAATCCCGCCGACACCTTCGCGGCCGCCGCTGCCATTGGCTGCTTCCAAAGCGGCGGGGTTCCCGGCAGGATTCAGTTAGGCAGCGCCTGGTGGTTCCTGGACCAGAGGCAGGGGATTACGGCACAGCTCGAGGCGTTGTCGAATCTCGGATTGCTCTCTCATTTCGTGGGAATGGTATCCGATTCACGCTCATTCATGTCATTCCCTCGGCACGAGTATTTTCGTCGCGTTCTCTGCGATCTGATCGGGCGCGATGTTGAGCGCGGTGAGTTGCCTGCCGAAAATTCTCTGCTGGATCGCCTGGTTGAAGACGTGTGCTATAGGAATGCGGCGCGATATTTGCGCTTGAAAGAATCTTCGCAGTGAAGAATGCCCGCCCAGAAACGGTCATACCCCAAACCTGAATCAGGAGCGTGCCCCATGCAACGTCGAAATTTTCTCCGTACCACCGCAGCGGCTGCCGGTCTGGTGTTCGCTCGCAGGTTTTCGCCTTTGGCCGCAGCGCAATCCGGCGGGGCGAGCATTGAGGTTCTTCTCGATGAGCGGCTGGGAACAATTTCACCAAATATCTATAGCCACTTCGTTGAAAATTTAAGCGGAGTCATCTATGACGGCATCTGGGTCAGCCAGGACTCTAAAGTCGCAAACGTAAACGGGATTCGCAAAGAACTGGTGGACGAGATGCGCAAGATCAATCCCGCTCTCGTGCGCTTCCCCGGCGGGTGCTTCGCCGACAGCTACGACTGGCGAGATGGAATTGGGCCGGTGGAGAAACGGCCCCGCCGCACCAACTTCTGGGCTCCGGGCGAAGCCGCCACTGCTCCGGCGAATCATCGTTACGATCCAAATCGCTTTGGGACCGATGAGTTCGTGCGCTTCTGTCAGCTCGTGGGCGGAAAGCCTTACCTGGCGGCTAATTTGCGCAGCCTGCCCGCCGAGCAGTTCTACCAATGGGTCGAGTACTGCAACTCCCCTCCTGGGAGCACGACCTTGGCCGATGAACGCGCCGCCGGTGGCTCTAGGGAGCCTTTTAACGTTCAGTATTGGGGCGTGGGGAATGAATCCTGGGGATGCGGCGGTAACTTTACGCCACAGGAGTATGCCTTCGAATATCGCAAGTACAGCACCTGGGTTCCCCGCTATGGCAGTCCATTGTCCTTCATCGCCTCCGGACCCAATGCTGCCGACTGGGAATGGACACGGGTCTTCTTCGGAGAAATTGCGCGTAGAGACAAAGATCAATTTCGAGACCTTTTCGGCTGGGCGCTGCATCATTACGCCTGGAACCTCAGCCGCGGAAAGACCCAGGACTGGGACAAGGGCAAAGGCGATGCCCTCAAGTTCGACCCCATTGACTGGTACGAATTGCTGCGCGAGGGTGACCGCATGGAGTCACTTGTCACCGGACACTGGCAGATCATGGGCGAAACTGATACCCAGCATCACGTCAAACTAGTGGTGGACGAATGGGGGCCCTGGTACCGTCCCGGCAGCGAGCTCACCCCCGGCGATCAGCTCGAACAAGTTCCCACCCTGCGTGATGCAGTGTTCAGCGGAATGACTCTCGACACTTTCAACCGTCATCCAGAGAAAGTTGGCGCGGCCTGTTGCGCTCAGTTGATAAATTGCCTGAACAGCCTGTATCTCGCGCACGAAGATAAATTCTGCGTGACCCCAGTGGGCCACGTGTTTGCTCTATACGCTGCCCATCAGGGCGCCGAAGCCGTGCGGTCAGTATTCTCTGCGCCAGAAATCCACTACGCCCGCGACGGTAACGCCGCGTCATTCTGGGGACTGAGAGGCTCGGCATCTCTGCGCGACAAGACGCTGGTTCTGACGGCTGTCAATCCCGGCGTAAGCCAGGCCCTCGAAACCCAGATCGCGGTCCGCGGCGCCAGGCCCAAATCCGCAAGGGCCACAATCCTTACCTCCCCCGACATTCACGCTCACAATACGTTCGAGCAAAGGAATGAAATAGAACCCAAGACTGCAAATGTGGACACGCGCGACGGCAGGTTGAATTTCCGTTTTCCCGCTGCCTCGGTTGTAAAACTCGAAGTCGAACTCGTGTGACCGGAATGCTTTTCTCTTGCGGAAAATTAATGCGCACTGCGGAAGTCGTCGTCATCGGCGGTGGAATTGTAGGGTCGAGTCTTGCTTATCACCTCACCGCCGCCGGATGTAAGGACGTCCTCGTAATCGAGCGGGAATCGTCCCAGGGCAAGGGATCCACGGGTAAGAGCATGGGAGGGGTTCGCGCCCAGTTTTCTACCCCCGTGAATATCCAGATGTCGCTCTATTCCATTCCTTTTTATGCCGCCTTTGATGAACTCCTAGGCTACCCATGCGGCTACCGGCCTCAGGGTTACCTGTTCTGCGCCACCAGCGCACAGCAAATCGCCTATCTCCGCACCAACCACCAAAAGCAGGCAGCTTTGGGACTTAAAGACGCGCGGCTGATCACAACTACTGAGATCCGCGACATGTTCCCGCAACTTCGCTGCGACGACATTGTGGGTGGAGCGTTCTGCTCGAGCGATGGCTTCGTCGATCCCTACAGCGCTATGATCGGCTTCATGACCCGGGCCGCCGATTACGGTGCGGAACTTTGGAAAAACACTGCCGTGACCGGAATTCAGCGCGATGCCCACGGCGTCACCGGTGTCGAAACCAGTAGAGGGCCGGTGAGCACGCGCAAAGTGGTGAACTGTGCTGGCGCATGGGCTGGAGATATTGCAGAAATGGTTGGCATTGATCTGCCGGTCGAACCGCTGCGGCGGATGCTGGTTCCCACCGAGCCTTTTGACGGATTTCCCCGCACCGCGCCCATGATCATAGACATGTCCAACGGCTTTCACTTTCGCCCTGAAGGGTTAGGATTTCTGTTGGCCTGGAACGATCCCGAGGAAACGGCGGGATATAACACGGATTTCGATCCCGATTTCACCGAGAAAATTCTGACGCGTGCCGCCGATCGGGTTCCAGTATTCGAGAACCTGGCTGTTAACCCTAAACGCGCATGGGCGGGTCTATATGAAATGACGCCCGACCATCATCCCGTACTCGCCCCGGTCCCTGAGCTTCCTGGATTTTTTCTGGCTAATGGCTTCAGCGGGCACGGCGTGATGCATGCCCCCGCTGCCGGAAAAATTCTCTCGGACCTGATTCTGCTAGGGAAAACCGGTCTCATCGACGATTCTCTTCTCAATCTGGCCCGTTTTGAGCAGGGCCGGATGATCGAAGAAACCGCGGTGCTGTAGCTCTGCTCCTGCAAAGGCGCCATGATACCTCGTAACTTTTCTCCTGCCCCCGGACTCTAACCAACTAGCCGCCCAGAATTACCCCGGGCGGAGGAGGCCTCCTGTGTCTGAATTTTTCCTGCGTGTAGCCGCGGTTTCAGCTTTATTCATGGGATTTGTGAACGCTAGTGTTGCGGGCGAGCGGAAAAATGCTAACGTGCCGCTCCCTGGTCCGGCCACGGACGCTTCTCTTGCCGCTTCCCATACTCCTCAAACGGCTGTGATCTCCGGCGGGTGCTTCTGGGGAATTCAAGCCGTCTTTCAGCACGTGAAAGGGGTAATCAGCGCCACTTCCGGGTACTCAGGCGGCGACGCCAAAACCGCGCAATACGAACTGGTTAGCACGGGTGAGACCGGCCATGCCGAGGCGGTGAAGGTGACCTATGATCCCTCCCAGATCACCTATGGCCAGCTATTGCGCGTGTTTTTCTCCGTAGCCCACGATCCCACCCAGCTCAATCGCCAGGACCCCGACGAGGGCAGCCAGTACCGTTCGGCAATTTTCTATGTCGGCGGCGAGCAGAAGCGGATAGCGGAGGCTTACATTGCCCAGCTCGTAAAGGCAAAAGTGTTTTCCCATGCCATCGTCACCCGGGTGGTTGCCCTGGAAGCCTTCTACCCCGCCGAGACTTACCATCAGAACTACGCGGCCAATCATCCGAACAGTCCCTATATCGTTTATAACGATGCCCCGAAAGTGGCGCATCTACAAGAACAATTTCCCGAACTCTTCACCCGCAAATAACTTTGCAAATTGAGAGTGCCCGATTAAAACTGTGTTAAGCTTCTTTTCTATTCGGCATCTAGCCGGGATGGAGCAGCATCTAAGATGCACGCTGGGGAAAATGCCGGAGTGGCCGCCAGACGGGCAAAAGATATGAAAGGCACCCTCGCCAAGATCACGAATGCCTCCTCTGACACAGCCGCTCCTCCGCCCTCTGCATTACTGATTTCATCCAGTGGCGCCCGGGGGCTGAACCAACCCAACCAGCCAGGAGTGAAGGGAGCTTCTCCCGTTCGACCGCCGGTGTACCCCGCTGCGGATTTTACCGGCCGTCTTTTTCTGCGTTTGTGTTTGTGGGCTGAGTTGTTTATGTCGTGGAGAAAGCGCAACCAAGAGCCGCCGAAGTGGCCACAGTCAGCCTGAGACTCTAGCGAGCGGGCTGAGCGCGTCGCTTTGTGTCCCCCGCCGGAATGCGGGGCCGAATTTTTTTCCAGTCAGCCTTACCATGATCTCAGCCTAGCCATCATCCCTTCCATGTGGGATCCCGCTTCCACTGCCCTTCCCAGGGATTTGCGCTTATAATTCATATTGCTTCGTCTGCTCGGTTCTCTGGCGTTTGAGAGAGGTTGTCATGCCCGATCCCACGTGGCAGGCGTTATACAGCGCAGCTTTGGCAGAATCCGACCCCAGAAAGCTATATGGGCGTATCGAAGCGGCCCGCCGATCCATACACGCGCGATTGCAGGAAATAGAGGATTTAGATAGCTCGCGCGAGCGCCAGCAGTTAGACAACGCTCTGCACGCTTTATTCACTCTTCCCGCAAGAAAACGCTCCGCCTAAGCGCCTGCGACATTCCCACCGGCCGTCAAGCCTGACTTGGCAGTGTCCCAGGCACTCCCAAAAAAGTCCTTCCGTCCGGTGAGACATTACCAACGTGCGGGCCGACTCTTCCCAGTTGCGGTCTAATATCTGAAGCAACGGCACTTTCTTCTGGACCGTAGTTTATGGATAAATGGCTCAGCCATCCAGAGGGAACCGTCAATCCCGGTGCCCAGATCCCGACCTCAAAGGAGCAGTTCCCGTGAAACCCGAGCGCAGACGATCCCCGCGAAACAAAACCTCCGCCCAGGCGGAGCTTCTTCTTGCAGGGCAACAAGTTCCCATCCGGGTCCCCACCTCCGATATCAGTCTCTACGGGTGCTATATCGAGAATATGTACACTTTGCCGGTAGGCTGCCGGATGAAGATTAAACTTTGGATCGCCGAAAAGAAGCTCGACATTGACGGAGTGGTCAAAACCTGCGATCCCGTTTTTGGCAATGGGATTCAGTTTCTGGAAATGGATGATCAAGCCCGCACGGAGTTGCAAAAGTATCTGGACGCTGCCCTAGCGGATGAAGAATAGACAATCCCTCTCGACCGAAGCTGCGCACCGATCGGCGCTCACGCCTTGTATCATGACCTGTCGGTCTAGTCGAAACGCATAGCGGTGTTCCCCCGGAACCGCCAGAAACCACGGTGGCCTGGTACCCCTCAATCCCTTAGATTATTAATCATCCTTGTCGCAGGGGTGTCGGGGCCCGGTGTCCCGCCCAGTCCTGACGCAAAGCTCGCCCCCCATGGTTTCCGCACAGTCCTTGGTTCGTCCACAGACCAGGTCACGCTTTCCTGTGACACCGGCGGGGGGGCGCCATTTGTCCGCTTTGGAACTAGGTAACGTATCTCCCCTGGCTCGCACGCCCGCGCCGCGGCGCTTGCGTCGCGATGTACCGCTGCAACCCCGCACAGTCAGGCGCATCGAAGGGAGGCGAGCTGTTCCCGTAAATAACCGGCGAAAGCCACGACCTCCGGGAAGTTTTCGGCGCGATTCCAGCTCCTCTTGCGTGAGAACCATTTGAACAAGCAAACTGATCTGATAGTTTGGCCGGGTAGGCCCTATCCACTGGGAGCTACCTGGGATGGAGAGGGCGTAAATTTCGCGCTGTTTTCCGAGCGTGCGGAAAAAGTTGAGCTCTGCCTCTTCGACGAATCCGGCCGCCGCGAAACTCAGCGCGCCCTCCTGCGCGAGCAGACGGACCAGGTCTGGCATTGTTATTTGCCTGAAGTGCGTCCTGGACAGCTGTATGGGTACCGCGTGTATGGTCCTTACGAACCGGCCCAGGGACTGCGATTCAATCATCACAAGCTTCTTCTGGACCCTTATGCCAAACGCATCCAGAATGGCATAAGGTGGCACGATTCGCATTTCGGATACAGGGTCGGCCATCGCAACGAAGACCTCTCCTTCGACCGCCGCGACAGCGCTCCCGGGATGCCGAAAAGCGTGGTGATAGATCCGGCTTTCACCTGGGGAGCGGACCAGCCGCCGCGCACGCCATGGCATCGCACCGTCATCTATGAAGTGCACGTGAAGGGTTTCACTATCCAGCACCCAGACGTGCCCCCGGCGCTGCGCGGCACCTATGCCGGGCTGGCGACCGCCCCGGTCATCGACTATATGACCCGGCTGGGCATCACTGCCGTCGAGCTTATGCCGGCGCACGCCTTCATCGATGACCGGCCCCTGGTCGAGCGCGGCCTACGCAATTACTGGGGATACAACTCCATCGGATTTTTCGCCCCCGAACCCCGCTACTCGGCCACCAGTTCCGTCAACGAATTCAAGACCATGGTCAAAACTTTGCACTCTGCCGGCATTGAGGTGATCCTTGATGTCGTCTATAACCACACGGCAGAAGGTAGTCATCTGGGCCCGACCTTGTCATTTCGTGGCATTGATAATCCCGTCTACTACCGTCTCGTGGACCATGACCCGCGTTACTACACCGACTACACCGGCACCGGCAACACTCTGAACATGCGCCATCCGCGCGTCCTGCAGTTAATTATGGATAGCCTTCGCTACTGGGTGCTTGAAATGCATGTGGACGGCTTTCGCTTTGACCTTGCAGCCACCCTGGCGCGCGAATTGCACGAAGTCGATCGCCTCGGGGCATTTCTTGACATCATTCACCAGGACCCCGTCCTTTCCCAGGTGAAGCTGATAGCCGAGCCCTGGGATTTGGGCGAAGGCGGCTACCAGGTCGGCAAGTTTCCCGTCGGCTGGGCGGAGTGGAACGACAAATATCGCGACGTGGTCCGCGCTTACTGGAAGGGCGATGGCGGCCTGATCGGCGAGCTTGCTTACCGCATCACCGGCTCCAGTGATCTCTACGCGCGCAGCGGGCGCAAGCCTTACGCCAGCGTAAACTTCATCACCGCGCACGATGGATTCACGCTCCTTGACCTGGTCAGCTACAACTCCAAGCACAATCTGGTCAATGGCGAAAAAAATCGCGACGGCGCCGACAATAACCTCAGTTGGAATTGCGGCGTCGAAGGCCCCACCGATGATGCCGAAATCAATCGGCTTCGGGCCCGCCAGAAACGCAATTTCATCGCCACCCTTTTTCTTTCTCAAGGCGTTCCCATGTTGCTCGCGGGCGATTGTATCGGCCGTACCCAGGGTGGAAACAATAACGCCTACTGCCAGGACAATGAGATTAGTTGGATCGACTGGGATCCTGCCCGTGTAGATCATGAGCTTCTGGCCTTTGTTCAGCGCCTGATTACCCTGCGCAAAGCTCATCCCACGTTTCGCCGTAGAAATTTTTTTCAGGGGCGGCAAATCCGGGGAATTGGAATTAAAGATGTTGCCTGGTTGAAACCCAGCGGCGACGAGATGACAGATGAAGAATGGAACATGGATTTCGCCCGCTGCCTCGGAGTTTCTCTAGCCGGCGAGGCGGTGGAGGAGTTTGATGAGCGAGGTCAGCTTATCCGCGATGAGAATTTTCTCCTGCTTATGAACGCCCATCACGAAGAAATTCCATTCGTGCTCCCCGCTCCGCCGTCGAATGCCGGCTGGTTCGCCATTGTCGACACCTCCTGCCAGACAACGCAAAGCCCCGATGCATTCTATCGCTCGGATACCGCTTACCCGTTACAGCCACGATCTTTGGTCTTGCTGGTAGAACGCAGTTCCGCCCGGGCCGCCGATCGCCGCCGCTCTTCGGCTCCATGAACTGCCGCCACCAGATGCCCTTCGGGGCGGAATGTCGCGGCGATGGTACCGTTCGTTTCCGGTTGTGGGCGCCCCAGGCGTCGGCCGTCTCTCTCGATATTTCTTCCCAGCACTTTCCCATGCTGGGCAATGAAGACGGGTGGTTTGAAATAGTGGTTCCCGCCGGGGCCGGCGCTCACTACCAATTTACAATTGACGGCCGGGACACTGTACCCGACCCGGCTTCCCGTTTTCAGCCCCTGGGTGTACACGGCCCGAGTGAAATAATCGACCCCAATTCTTTTCGCTGGCGGGACGAGAGCTGGCACGGCCGCGACTGGGATGGAACAGTTGCTTACGAAATGCACGTGGGCACGTTTTCTGCGGAAGGGACCTTTGCCGGGGCGATAGAGAAATTGGATTACTTGGCCGAAGTGGGGTTTACTGCGATCGAAATGATGCCGCTGTCGAGCTTTCCGGGCGAACGCAACTGGGGATACGATGGCGTGCTGCCCTACGCGCCTGCGCATTCCTACGGACGTCCGGAAGACCTAAAGAACTTCATCGACGCCGCCCACGCGAAGAACATGATGGTCTTTCTGGATGTTGTTTACAACCATTTTGGCCCCGAAGGAAATTATTTAGCAATTTACGCGCCGCAATTTTTTACCCATCGCTATCAGACTCCCTGGGGTCAGGCCATTAATTTCGACGGTCCCCACAGCCGCACCGTCCGCGACTTTTTTATTCACAATGCGCTTTACTGGCTCCAGGAATACCGCTTCGACGGGCTTCGATTCGACGCGGTGCACGCGATTCACGATGATTCCATGCCTGACGTTCTTACCGAACTGGCAGAAACCGTCCGCAGCACGTTCGGTGACAATCGCCTCATCCATCTGGTGCTGGAAAACGACGACAACGCAGCTCATTACCTCCGCCGCGACGCTCGCGACAATCCGTCCTGGTACACCGCACAATGGAACGATGACGTCCATCATGCGCTCCACGTACTGGTCACCCGCGAGAGCGATGGCTACTACTCCGGCTATTGCGCCAGCCCGGCGTGGCATCTCGGACGATGTCTTGCCGAGGGCTACAGCTACCAGGGGGAACCGTCGCCCTATCGCGGGGGGAACACCCGGGGCGAGCCCAGCAGCGACTTGCCTCCCGATGCTTTTGTTTCCTTTCTGCAGAATCACGATCAGATAGGAAACCGCGCCTTGGGCGAGCGAATCATCGAAATTGCCGGCCCTCGCGCCGTGAAGGCCGCTGTTGCAGTCTTGCTGTTAGCGCCTTCCCCCCCTTTGGTATTCATGGGCGAAGAGTTTGGCGCAGCCAGCCCTTTTTTATTCTTTTGCGATTTCGGAACCGGCTTGGCCGCAAAGGTCACCGCCGGCCGGCGCTCCGAGTTTGCCCGCTTCGTCCGCTTCAGCTCTCCAGAAGCGCAGGCCCGCATACCCGATCCGAACAGCGAGCAAACATTCCTGCGCTCCAAGCTCGATTGGACCTGCCTCGACCAGCCTGCGAATATTGAATGGTTGCGGTTCTATCGCGAGTTGCTGGCATGCAGGCGCGATCACATCGTGCCCCGACTGAAAGACATTGTCCCAGAAGAATCGGGATTCGTCGTCCTCGGCGACCAGGCGGTTTCTGTCCGTTGGCCGTTTGCGACCGGCGGAGAACTGTCGCTGTTTGCGAATTTGGGTAACGAAACCCTGTTGCTCAATGAACGCCCGGCAGGCCGCTTGCTTTATACGACAGGAAATCGCGTTACAGTACTGGAAAAGGATGAACTGCCCCAATTCTCAGTCGCATGGTTCCTGAAGCCGTGAAAGCGCCCCGCATTCCTCTGGCCACCTATCGCCTGCAATTCAACCGCTCTTTTACTTTTTCTCAAGCCGCGGATCTCATCCCCTATCTGGCAGCGCTGGGCATCTCGCACTGTTATTCCTCGCCTTATCTGCGGGCCCGGCTGGGCAGCACGCACGGCTATGACATCATCGATCACCAGCACCTCAATCCTGAAATTGGCGCCCCCGAAGAATACGACCGTTTCGTTGCCGCCCTGCACCAGCACGGCATGGGACAAATTCTCGACATTGTTCCCAACCATATGGGAATCATGGGGGGCGACAATGCCTGGTGGCTCGATGTGCTCGAAAACGGCGAAGCATCCACTTATTCCGGTTATTTCGATATCGATTGGGAACCGCTGAAAGAAGAGCTTCGAGGAAAGGTCCTCGTCGCCGTCCTCGGAGATCAGTACGGCACAGTGCTCGACCGCGGCGAACTTAAGCTGACCTTCAACCAGAAAAAGGGCGAGTTCAGCATTCTTTACTTTCAGCATCGGTTCCCGGTTAATCCCCGTGAGTATCCGCGCATTCTGAGCCATGATCTTGAATCACTTAGCCAGCAACTGGGAGCGCTGGACGAAAAATTTTTGGAACTGCAGAGCGTGATTTCAGGCTTCAATCATTTGCCCGGACGCGAAGAAAAGGCAGCGGAAAAGCGGGCCGAGCGCATGCGCGATAAGGAAATCCACAAGCGCCGGCTGGCGGCACTGTGTGAACGCTCTGCGCAGGTCGCCGGGTTCATCGAAAACAATGTAGCTTCCGTAAATGGCACGTCCGGAGATTCCGTTTCGTGGGAAGCCTTGCACGAGCTGATCAAGGCACAAGCCTATCGCCTTGCTTATTGGCGGGTCGCTGCCGATGACATTAATTACCGCCGGTTTTTTGATGTCAACGATCTGGCCGCCGTGCGCCAGGAGAATCAGCCCGCTTTTACCCAAACCCATGAGTTTGTTTTGCAGCTGCTGCGCCAGGGACAAGTGGACGGCCTCCGCATAGATCATCCCGACGGCCTCTACAATCCGCATGATTACTTGCAGGACTTGCAGGGGATCCCGCATTCCCCCGACGGAGCAGCCGATTCCGGCGGCCACTACGTCCTTGTCGAAAAAATTCTCACCGGAGACGAAGAACTCCCTCGCAGCTGGCCGATTTCCGGGACTACCGGCTATGAATTTTCAAACCTTGTAAACGCGCTTTTCGTCGATCCTAACGCGGAAAACAAAATGGACCGCATCTACCGCGCCTTCATCGGCCGCAATGTCGATTTCCAGGAACTGGTTTACCAATGCAAGAAACTGGTCATGGATCGCTCGCTCAACAGCGAGCTGAACGTGCTGGCAAATCATCTCAGCCGCATCGCCCTCGCCGATCGTCACACCTGCGACTTTACTGTAAAGAGCCTGCGCGACGCCCTCACCGAGATCATCGCCGCCTTTCCTGTCTATCGCACCTACGTCGCCGGAAGGCATGTTGCCCCGGACGATCGCAAGTACATCGATACCGCCATCCACCGCGCTCAGGCACGAATGAAGACCGCCGATTCCTCGGTCTACGATTTCATTCGAGAAATCCTGCTCACCCGCCAGGCCGACGGCCATCAAACGTTTTACCAGGAATCTGTGGTCCACTTCGCCATGAAGTTCCAGCAGTACACCAGCGCGCTCATGGCCAAGGGCCTGGAAGACACCAGTTTCTACCGCTACAACCGATTGATTTCCCTCAACGACGTGGGTGGCGACCCGCTACAGTTTGGGGTTTCTCCGGAAGAGTTCCATCGCAAAATTCAATTGCGCGCGGAAACCTGGCCCCACAGTATGAATTCCACCTCCACTCATGACTCCAAGCGATCGGAAGATACGCGCGCCCGCATCAATGTGCTCTCGGAAATGCCAGCCTTATGGCGCCAGCACCTCGCTCACTGCCGTAGCCTCAACCGTAAAGAAAAGACGGTATGCGACGGAGCCGAAGCCCCAACTTCCAACGATGAGTATCTCCTTTACCAAACTCTGCTGGGCGCTTGGCCTCTGCCCCCCCGGCGGGAGAGCCCGCCCCCGGACTTCGTTGATCGAATTCGCGATTACATGCTCAAGGCCATCCGTGAGGCCAAGGAAAATACCAGTTGGGCAAACCCGAACCTCGAATATGAGTCCGCCATGTCGGCCTTCGTGAATGCGGTGCTCAACTCCAGGGATTTCCGCGACCATTTCCTGCCATTTCAGGCGAGGATCTCGCACTTCGGCATGTTAAACAGCCTCGCCCAAACGCTGCTTAAGGTCACCGTTCCCGGCGTCCCCGACATCTATCAAGGCAACGAGCTGTTTGAATTTGACCTGGTCGATCCCGACAACCGTCGCCGCGTGGATTACGCCGTTCGACACCGCGCCTTGCAGGATCTCGGGTCTTCGCAAAATAACCCGGGCGATTTCCCCGACGGCGATCTCCCCACCCATATGCATATGGACGACGGGCGGATCAAGCTCTGCGTAATCTGGAAGGCCCTCCAGTTGCGCAAGCGCAAACCCCAACTATTCGGCGGCGGGGAATATCTCCCGCTGCAAGTCTCCGGCGACCGTGCCCGGCACTTGCTGGCTTTCGCGCGACTGCACAAGAATGAAGTGGCCGTAGTCGCCGTTCCACGTTTGTGCGCTCAATTGCTCGGCGGTGAACAGCGATTGCCTGTCGGCGCTGGTGTTTGGGGCGACACCTGCATCGACCTGCCCAACGATGTTAATTCCCTGCGTAATGTGTTCACTGGAGAATCCGTGAAGCTCTCCGGCGACACACCTTCACTGCCCGTCGCAAGCTTGTTTGCTACTTTCCCGGTCGCGCTTCTAACCAACTGACACTTGCCGTTCACTCGAACCCAATCACATCGTGCAAAAGATTTGGGGAGACTTTCATCCCGCCAGTCCTTTTCGCCAAATGGAGGCCGAATCTGGAACTCACCCCTCGCGCCTTCCGCATGATGAGGTATGTTTTCTAGCGGTTGGGCCAATGCGTAAGTGCAGGCCACCCTGGCGCGAAGCACACCGTGGTGCGGATCATAGTTCCCAAAGGGCGTTCCGCTGAATCGCAGTATGTGGCGAAGATGTCGTGAATCTTCTGGGAAAATACTTTGGCCTACCTTATCCCTACGAGAAACTGGACGAGGTTGCGATCCCGCGGGCCGGTTACGCCATGGAAAACTGGCGGAAATTTTGCTCCCGCCAGTTTTTTTTTGAGGAATTGCTGCGGTCAGTTACCGTCCTGGCGCCGCTTCAAAGTGGGACGCCCATCGTCGGTCTGGCCCTTATCGTCTGAACCATTTTTGTCGGTCGCAGAAGTCCGCCGCAAAGTCGGCTTCTTCCCATCTTTTTCGTCGTTCAGCTTGTGTTTATTTTCGAGTGCGGCCAGCCGCGCCTTCACTTCATCGAATTCCGAAGTAGTCACCGTATATTCCGCCTTGGCGGGAAGGATTTTCGCGATCTCCTGCTGCGACTTTCCGATGCGGTCCGGCGTTTGCGGATGCGTAGAGAATGCCTTCGAAACCGTTCCCGGTTTCTTCTTCTCCTGGGCCTGCACTTTTTCAAAGAATGATATGAAAGCCTGCGGATCGTAACCCGCCTTGTACATGTACTCGACGCCAAGATAATCGGCTTCGGCTTCGAATCCGCGCGAGAACTTCAAAAACGTGAGCGGAACGGCCAGGCCCGCGCCTTCGTAAGCCGCATATCCAATGGGCCCGCCCATAAAAATCAGAGGAATGGTCATCATCTGCATGAGGTTGGCGCGGGTATTCTCGCGGGCTGCGTGGCAGGCAGCCACGTGACCAATTTCATGCGCCATCACCCCGGCGAGTTCAGCTTCTTCATCGGCCGCGAGGATCAATCCCGAATTCACATAAAAAAATCCTCCCGGAAGGGCGAAGGCATTGATGTCGTCGGAATCAATCACTTTGATGGTGAATGGAACTTGCGAATCGGAGTTGCGAACCAGGTTCTGGCCAAGGCGGTTAATGTACTCTGTAACCACCGGGTCAGTGATCACCTTCGAAGTCGTCTCCACCTGCTGGGAGATCTGCTTGCCCATGGCGATCTGCCTCTCCAGCCCATACCAGTTCCCCATGCCCTTGGCGCAACCCACGTTGCGGTTGCCAATGGCGTCCAGATCGCTCAGGCCGCCATCGTGCGCAACCTTGGTGGCTGCGGGCGCAATGGAGGCATCCGCAGCCGCGGTTTGGGCAGCCGGCGATTGATCTTTCGCGTTGCTCTTGTCGCTCGCGAAGGCTGCCGGAGTCAAAAGCGTACTCACAAACATCGCCGCCGACAGCATACTCAGTCTGAAATTCATAAACTCTCCCAATCCGGCCGCATTCCAAACCGCTGAATGAATTATATTCCCGGCGCTAACCAATCCCTTGGTTCTCTACCAGGTATGACGCAACTTGCGCTTGCGGGGTTAGCCATGCCGTCCAATGCTTCAGCATTGCCATTCAGCCTCGCTTGGTTGCAAAACCGCTGCCAATACGAGAACATACCCGTTTGCCTCTAACTCGCTGTTCCCATAAGGAAAACTCCTGCAATGGCTAAGCGCCAAAAAACTGCCCTCGCTCCAACCGTGAAGAATTCAGAGATTCAGCCCGCCAAAGGAAAGCTGGGTGTAATGATCCCCGGCATGGGCGCCGTTGCCACCACGTTTGTTGCTGGAGTCCAGGCCATCCGCAAAGGTTTTGCCAGCCCCATTGGGTCCCTCAGTCAAATGGGGACGATTCGCCTGGGCAAACGTACCGACGGACGTTCCCCCAAGGTAAAGGACTTTGTGCCCCTGGCAGCGCTTGACGACCTGGTTTTCACCGGCTGGGACCCCTTCCCCGATGACATGTACGCGGCCGCGCGCAAGGCTGGCGTGCTGGAGCGCGAACTGCTCGATAAGGTGAAACCCTTTCTGACATCGATCAAGCCCCGCCCCGCGGTTTTTGATCGCGATTACGTGAAGAAGCTTGACGGCCATCACGTAAAAAAGGGCAAAAACAAGATGGAACTGGCCGAGCAGCTGCGCGCCGATATTCGTGACTTCAAAAAAAGCTCCGGCGCCTCTCGGCTGATCACCATCTGGTGCGGTTCCACGGAAATTTTTCTGCAGCCCACTGCCGTCCATCAGTCCCTCAAAGCATTTGAAAAGGCCCTCCAAAAGAACGATGAGGCGATTGCGCCTTCCATGATCTACGCTTACGCCTCCCTCATGGAAGGAGTGCCTTTTGCCAACGGCGCGCCCAATCTGACGGTTGATCTTCCCGTCATGCACGAGCTTTCCCGTAAGAATGAAGCCCCGATCTGCGGTAAGGACTTCAAGACCGGGCAGACGCTGATGAAAACCATCCTCGCGCCGGGATTCAAGGCACGCCTGCTGGGCCTCGCGGGATGGTTCTCCACCAACATTCTCGGCAACCGCGACGGCGAGGTCCTCGAGGATCCGGGGTCTTTTAAAACCAAGGAAGAATCGAAACTCTCGGTGCTGGAGCACATACTTCAGCCGGAGCTTTACCCCGAGCTCTACGGAAATTTCACTCACAAGGTCCGCATCAACTATTACCCACCGCGTGGCGACAACAAAGAAGGCTGGGACAATATCGACATCTTCGGCTGGCTGGGCTATCCCATGCAGATCAAAGTGGATTTCCTCTGCCGCGATTCAATCCTGGCCGCGCCTATCGTCCTCGACTTGGTGCTCTTCCTCGACTTGGCTAAGCGCACCTCAGAGCTGCGCGGCATCGGCATTCAGGAGTGGCTCAGTTTCTATTTCAAGTCGCCAATGACCCCGCCGGCCCTTTATCCCGAGCACGATTTGTTCATTCAGCTCATGAAGTTGAAAAATACGCTGCGGCACTTGAAGGGCGAAGAGTTGATCACGCACTTAGGGCTGGAATATTACGATTAGTGGTCAACCGGCAAGGAATTCAAGTAGATCCTCGCGATGGGCGCGCCGCACTTAGGAAGTCATGTGCCCAGAATTGACGCAGGATACATGTGCACGTATACTGTGTACGTGAACTTGACCCTGTCAATCGACGAGCAGACGGTTGCCCAAGCGCGAAAAAGAGCGGAAGCGCTTGGCAAGAGTTTGAACCAACTGGTGCGCGACTATTTGCAAAACCTTGCGGGTGGCGACGACCCCGAGCGGAGTATCGAGGAATTCAGGCGTCTTTCAGGTCAAGGCCACTCTCGTGGTTGGCGCTTCGACCGAAACGAGATCCATGAGCGTTCGTAGTTTTTTCGACACCAACGTTCTGGTTTACGCCGATGACAAGGCCGCTCCCACGAAACAGCGGCGCGTTCTGGATTTAATCGCAGAGCACCGGCGAGCGGGAAGTGGAGTTCTGTCGTTACAGGTCCTGCAGGAATATTTCGTCACGGTCACGCGCAAGCTGCGTGTGGATGCCCGCGTTGCCCGGCGCAAAGTTGAACTGCTCGCCGAGTTCGACGTTGCCGCGCCCGAGCTGGCTGACATTCTTGCCGCAATCGATCTGCATCGGCTTCATGGGTTTTCTTTCTGGGATGGGCTGGTTCTGCGGGCGGCCAAGCAGGCCGGCTGCAGCGTGATCTTCTCGGAAGATTTGCAAACAGCACGCGAAATCGACGGAGTTCGCATCGTGAACCCCTTCCAGTAGTGTGGGGGCGCCCGCCGAGAAGATGGGCCTACGCCGTCCGCAGCCGGTTTTGCCAGTGCGACCACACGAACCACACGATCCCAATCACCAGAACCGCAAGAATTACGGCGTCGAACTTGTGAAAGTATTTTCCCAGGCCGCGCCAATTCTCTCCCAGCTTCATCCCCAGGTAGGCCAGACCAAAACACCACGGCCATGAACCCAAAAAGGTATAGAGATGAAACCGCAGCCGGGGCATTCGCGAGACTCCTGCGGGAAGCGCGATGAATGTACGCACCACCGGCAGCAGTCGCCCAATGAATACCGCCAGGTATCCCCAGCGCGCGAAGAACCCGTCGGCCCACTCCAGTTCGCGGCGGCCTAGGAGAATCCATCTGCCGTAACGCTCCACCAACGGCCGGCCGCCGTGGCAACCGATCTCATATGCAACTAGCGACCCCAGATTGCAGCCAATCGCCCCGGCGGTAGCCACCCATAGCAGCTTCATTGTGCCTTCGAAGACCAGGTATCCCGCGAAGGGCATAATCAGCTCCGAAGGCAAGGGGATGCAGGCCGACTCGATCCCCATGAGGATCACAATGCCGCCGTAACCGGTCATCGTGATAATTGATTTAATGAAAACAAAAAGAAGAGCGAGAATTTTTTCAGTCATGTTGGATCGATCACAGCAGCTTTCGCGCAACCGGAACTCGCAAACCTGCGGTACAAGAAAGTTTGCTTCAAGTATGCACTGCAGTCGCGCGCTCACGATAAAAATGCATCAGGTCCGTCAACATCGGCTCCGCTCCGAGCTGCCGTAGGAGTGTGGTCACCTGTCTGCGGTGATAAGTACCGTGATTCACCAGGTGCTGCATCGACTGCCACAGCGGATTTCGATAAACACCAAATTTCAAAGTCTTGTACTCCATCTCGAGATCCAGGTCTGATTGCGACAGCCCGCGCACGAACGAGAGCAGTCTTCCCTCGTGCTCCAGCCAGCGATCCTCAAGCTGCCGAGGTCCTGAAATTCAGCGGCGTTTGGCAATGACGAGGGCGAGCGTCCTTGAAGCGATGCTTCGCGAAGACCTAGCCGCTGTTGGTGCGGCGGCACCGGAGGCCGTACCGGTATGACGCCCGCAGGCTTCACGGAGACCTCGACCATCCAGGCAGCGGTCGCCGACAGGCTCTCAAAGCCCGACGTCGGATGGACCGAGGTTCACCCAGACGCGCTTCAGCGTGAGGACATTAGCGCGCTCATCGAGCCCGACGTCACCGAGGCGCTCCTCAAGCTCAATCCGGCCATCGCTGTCGACCCCAACCGCGTCGACCAGGTGTTGCCGACGCTCCGGGCGGCCGTCCTGTCGGTCGTCGAGGACGGGCTCATGGCCGCGAACGAACGCCTGATGAGCTGGCTGCGCGGCCGCGAGGCTGTCCAGT
>JBBSFW010000020.1:0-56596 GCA_038254805.1 Terriglobales bacterium | reverse complement strand
GGGTGAGCCTGAACTGAAAACTTGAGCTCAGGCTGGGGCTGTAGGTATTAAATGTGCTGTTGGTACCAATACGAGTGTTGTCAAACCCTACTAGCAAGTTCGTTCCGGAGTGAAGACCCTGCTGATAATTGAAGTTCGCGGTGGTAGTGCCTTGCCTCGCGGTCGGCGCTCCGCTGAAAATATTATTCGATATTATATTGTTATGGTCGAACTGTAGCGTTCCCGTAATGATCGGATCGAAGCTCGTGATGATCGGGCCTAACCCTTCCGACGTGCTTACCAATCCTGAAGTTCCAGCCCCAATACCTCCTGCCGCTGCGGCCGTCCCTCCGGGGCCCGACCCAACCGAGCCACTCAATCCGCCCACGCCGCCGCCGGGAGTATTCTGAACGATGCCGAAGTTGACGCCAAGAATCTGATTCGCTCCCGATTTCGCACGCAACACGTCCGTATCCGCAATCCCAACGTTGTAGCGCTGTATGGCGATGTCCAGGTTATCTTCGAGGGCGAGCGAAACCGCATCATCCATGGAGAGATAGATCTTGCCATCGCGCATGAGCTGACCGATTTTGGGCGAATTAGAAAGATCGGGCGCCGAAACTTCCCGCGGTGTATAAGGCGCGATCGGATTGGGGAAGTGACTTTTCGGCTTGGAATAGTTCGTCATCTCAAAACTCCGATGGGGAGCCGGAGCCTGGGGAAGAGTGGCCTGCGGGGGCGTGCCGGTCTGCCCCTGGGAATTCTGGGCATCCTGAGCCCATGCGCTCGCGGGCAATACACTCATCGAAATCGCCGCTACAAAATGCCAAAACACACACTTCAATCGCGATAAAGACATTCGATCCTCTCCATCATTGCGTTGCGAACCCGGCTTCAAACCTGTGCTACGAGGAAATTGGCTGCCGGGTTCCAGATTTTGCGGGCATTCGCGGAATTCCGCGTGAATTTCAGAATTGGGATTCATCAGTATAGCTGACCAACCCATGACTGGTTTCGCTTGGAACACGTGCAAACGATGTAGTCTTGGATGCAAGTTCATACTGGAAGATTCGATTTTCTCGATGCGCAATCTGAAGCTGGTACTGGCTTACGACGGGACTGAATTCTGCGGGTGGCAGATTCAGCCTGACGCTGCAACTGTTCAAGGAACACTGGCTACCGCTATTGGACGGATCACGGGAGAAAAAGTACTGCCGCAGGGCTCAGGACGCACCGATGCGGGTGTTCATGCCCTGGCGCAAGTGGCCACGTTTGCGACAGGATCGGTGATTCCCCTAAGAAATCTGGTAAACGCCCTGAACGACGTTCTTCCAGCCTCGATTCGGGTGCTCGAGGCAAACGAAGTACCCGCGGAATTTCACGCACGTAAATCGGCGACGTCCAAAACTTATCGCTACCGCATTTACCGGGACTCCATCTGTCCGCCCTTACTGGCGCGCTATGTCTGGCATTATCCTTACCCTTTGGATGAAGGCGCAATGCGCTCGGGAGGCCCGCTGATCGTCGGTGAGCACGATTTCACATCATTTGCTGCGGTTGATCCGGAACGCGAACGAGATCGAGTGAATGCCTCCAATGTACGCACTATGTTTTCTTCGGTCTGGCGGCGCGATGGCCCGGAGCTAATCTACGAAATTCGCGGCAGCGGATTTCTCCATCACATGGTCCGCAATCTCGTGGGGACATTCATCCTTCTAGGAAAAGCAGCCATCAACCCAAAGGACCTGGCCATAATTCTAGAGGCCAGGAAGCGCTCCGCCGCCGGGGCGACGGCTCCCGCGAGCGGCTTGTACCTGGTCGGCGTAGAGTATTGAGCTGGCAAACGAACAACGAATTGAAAAGCATGTCCGTGGAAGCTGAGATCGCAGTCCGCAAGCTGGTTGCCAGCAATCCAGCTACGGGGGAAATCCTGCGTGAGTTCGAGTGTGCATCTTCAGCTGATGTGGAGGCGGCCGTGGCCCGGGCGCGGGCAGCTCAACCAGCCTGGCAGAAGGCCTCAATACCTGATCGCCTGGTCATCCTCGAAGAGTTTCAGCGTCGGTTGAATGAGGGGAAGCAGCAAGTGGCTCGCACCATCACTATGGAAGCAGGCAAGCCGTATGTGGAATCGCTGCTGACGGAAATTCTGGTTGTTCTGGATGCGGCGCGGTTCCTGCTGCAAGAAACCTCCAGCTTTTTAAGAGATCGCCACGTCGCGCATGGCAGCTTTGCGGCCAAGGCGAAGAGCGGGCGCCTGATTCGCGAACCGCATGGCGTCGTTGGAATTATCTCGCCCTGGAACTATCCATTTTCGATTCCGGCGACGGAAACTCTGTCCGCGCTGGTAACCGGCAATGCTGTGGTCCTGAAACCGTCGGAGTTGACATCGCTCACGGCGTTGGAGTTGGCCGCACTACTGCACGATGCCGGATTGCCAAACAATATATTCCAGGTGGTGATCGGTGATGGCCAGACGGGCGCGGCCCTAGTCGAATCAGAGATTGACAAGTTGGTGTTCACGGGAAGCGTCCCCACCGGCCGGCGCATTGCTCAGATGGCGGCAGCCCGGCTGCTTCCGCTAGTGCTCGAGTTAGGCGGAAAAGATCCAATGATTGTGCTCGGCGACGCAGACCTGGATGTGGCGTCAAGTGGCGCCGTTTGGGGCGCATTCGTCAATGCTGGACAAGCTTGTTTGTCGGTCGAGCGTTGCTACGTTCAGCGTGGCGTTTATGAGCGTTTTGTCACCGCTTGCGCTGAAAAGGCGAAGCGACTTCGAGTCGGCAACGGCACGCATCCCAACACAGATGTGGGGCCCCTGATTCATGCGCGCCAGCTTCGTATCGTTGAGCAGCAGGTGGAAGACGCGCGATCACGAGGTGCCCGGGTGATCGCGGGCGGCTGCCGGCTCGAGGACCTAGGGGAAAATTATTATGCGCCCACGGTTCTCGCCGATGTCACGCACGAAATGCGTGTGATGCGCGAAGAAACCTTCGGTCCTGTCTTGCCGGTCATGGCTTTCGATTCCGATTCCGATGCGATCCGCTTGGCTAACGATTCCGGCTACGGTCTTGCCGCGAGCGTGTGGACCCGAGATCGCGGGAGAGGCGAAAAGCTTGCCCGGCAGATTTCCGCGGGCACAGTAATGGTGAACGATGCCCTCGCATGCTTCGGTATCAGTGAGGCGCCGCATGGGGGCATTAAAGCTAGCGGGATCGGGCGAACCCACGGCCGCTTCGGGCTGGACGAGATGGTCAGGATAAAATATCTCGACTCTGATTTGCTCCCTGGAACTAAGAAACCGTGGTGGTATGGCTATGGCGCGCAAGTCGCTAAAGCCGCCGAGGCCTTTCTCGATTTCCAGTTCGAGAGGCGAATGGGCCGCCGAATCACGGGCGGGATAAGTTCGATGCCGCTAATCAGCAGGCGTAAGCTCTAGTGCTTCGCGGGCAGGTGATAGCTCTCCAGCGCTCCAGCCGCGCGATCCAAAGCCGCCGTTAAGGCGCTTATCTGCTTATTCGTCTCACTCAAGTCGTTACTGTCGATAGAGTCGTTCACTCCAGGGACCACCGAAGCAGCATATCCCGCCCTTTTTCCAGGAGCATAGATCGAATTACGAAACCAGGGCCGCCCTGGCAAACCATCCGGTAGAAGCAGGGCGCGGTCCGCCTCAACCAGCCTTTCATTCAACGTGTTCACTTCTGCCGAGGGATGCATCTGGTCCGATGAAATCTTTGCCCCGGCGGTTTGGAGTCTTCGCGCCGCGGTTTCGGCCGCAGCAAAATCGGGAGACCGCCCGGCAAATACGGCGATGGCGTGCTGCTTCGCGGTGGCAATGTAAGCTCCAATTTCCTTGCCGTATTCCTCAAAGTCATAGGGCACGACGTCAGTTTCTGCCATGCGAATTATCTCTATGCCAAAGACCCGAGCCATCTTTTGCTCGTGAACAAAATCCGGGTCACCGAATTTCTTGAACCATGCGAAATTGTCAAATACGGAATGATAAACACCGTAATCGCCCACCGATCCAACGTCCGTTGACGCAATGCCCAGATGCTGTATAAATACCGCGTAGTCCGAACCGCTGCCCAGATCACTGACCGGCACATCATTACCAAGAGAGGCCAGCGGCGGACGATATGTGCTGGTGCTGGTCTCACGTGAATCCACTTTCAACGCGCCTGCGTTATTCAGCTTTACCCACTGCTCATACACGCTCCCGCCACTGGGATCGGGTACAGCTTTGGTCACGTCACGTACGAACTGCTTTAAGCTGGGCACAGCAGCGGCTCCAAACTTTGGCCCGGAGACGGCAACGTCGGTATTGAAATAAGCAACTGCCGTCTTCTCGATCTCGGAATGCTGTTCGCCCCATTCGGTAGAACCGGTCAGGCCTTCTTCCTCGGCGTCCCAGCTGCAAAACATGATGGTGCGCTGCGGCTTCCATCCTGATTTCAGCAACTCCCCGATTCCGTGCACCGCCTCAAGCATCGCGGCTGTGCCGCTGTTGGGATCGACTGCGCCGTACAGCCACGCATCGCGGTGATTTCCCGCGATTACCAGCGCTTGCGGCGACGTCTTTCCCGGAATTGTGCCGATTACATCCCAAATTGTGCGGAGTTGGTAATCCTGCTTGATGTGCAGTTTCACTTTCACTGGCCCCGGGCCAATGTGATAGCTGAAGGGCAATGCGCCCTTCCATTCTTTTGGAACTTCGGGCCCAGCAAGGTGCTCCAGTATCGGACGGGCATCGGCGGCAGAAATCGGGGTGGTAGGAATTTTGGGGGCCGCGGCGGAATCAGCGGGTTTGATGCGTGCCGATTCTGGCAACGTGGGAAGCGAGGCGACCCCAGGCGTGGTCACGTCGCCGGGGAACTGCGAAATGATACTGATGGAGCCGCGCTGTACGCCGCTATCGGGCCTCCACGGACCTGCGGGATATGCCGGCCCGCGCTGCCACCCGTCATCCGACGGATCCGAGTACAAGATCACTGCTGCCGCGCCGTATTGCTGCGCCAGTTGCACCTTAACTCCCCGGTAGTTTTGGCCGTAACGAACCATCACGATCTTCCCGCGCAAGTCGATGTTCATTGCAGCCAGCTTGTCGAAGTCCGGCCCAGTGCCGTAATTCGCATAAACCACTTCCGCTTCCACGTTCCCTGAAGGCGACATGCCGGTGAATGGCATAGTCACCCGGGTATCGTCCTGGAACGGGTCTCCCTCCACCTGCTCTCTACTCGGCCCGTGCATGTGGACCTCTGCTGGCTCCGTCACATCAATGCTGATCTCTGCCGGATAGTTGATCCAGACCTTGTACTCAACCGTCTCCGTTTTCAGGCCTGCCTCCCGAAACTTCTGGGCAACGTAATCCGCAGTGGCCTTATCCTCGGGAGATCCGGCAATGTGCGGAGCTCGCGTCAAAATTCGCAAATGCTCTTCGGCGAGCTTGGGATCGGGTACTCCGATAAAACGGGATTCGATCGCGAGCTCCTGCTCAGGATGGGAAAATCCCACCAGTTCGGTAGCCGGCCTCCCCAAAGGCGCCTGCTGCGAAGTGGCTGCGCCGGCACACAGAAGCGCGGAAAGTACAGCACTGGCGGTTTTCATATTTGACGGATTCAAAATAGCAGAATGCCAAAAATCTAGCTACGTATTTGTCCGGCGCCGATGATCTGATACTTTGTGGACGTGAGTTCCTTGAGTGCAAATGGGCCGCGGCAGTGTAGTTTCTGAGTGCTGATTCCCATCTCGGCGCCGAAGCCGAATTCGTTTCCGTCGGTGAAACGCGTCGAGGCATTCCAATAAACTGCTGCCGAATCTACCAGGCTAAGGAATTTCCGCGCATGCGCTTCGTCCGCGGTGACGATTACCTCGGAGTGCTTTGTGGAGTGCCGATTGATGTGTTCGATCGCTCTATCGACGCCGGGGAGAATGCGCAGCGCCATACAGAGCCGCAGGTATTCTTCATCCCAGTCGCTTGCGGTTGCGGGTTGAACGCCGGCAGCGAGACCGCAGGCTGCCTCGTCTCCGCGTACCTCAACTCCCGCGTCAATTAATTGCCGAACCATGTGTGGCACAAATGCAGCCGCGATGCGCGAGTGCACTAAGAGTTTTTCCGCGGCATTGCACACCGAGGGCCGTTGTGTTTTTGCATTCAGTACAATACGGGTTGCCATATCGAGATCGGCAGATTCATCGACAAAAATATGGCAGTTGCCCGCCCCGGTCTCGATCACCGGCACCAAAGAGTTCTGCATCACGTGAGAAATCAGCGCCGGGCCGCCTCGGGGAATCACCACGTCCACAAAGCCTCGTCCCCGAATCAGTTCCTGCACGCTTTCGCGAGTGCTTGAATCCAGTAGTTCGATCGCCCCCTCGGGTACGCCCGGAACTTCTCTCATGATTTGCGCGAACGCCTGGTTGCTGTGCGCTGCTTCTTTCCCGCCTCGAAGTACGACCGCATTCCCGGCCTTCAGTGCGAGCACTGCTGCATCCACCGTTACATTGGGCCGGGACTCATACACGATGCCCACAACTCCAAAAGGTACGCGGACTTTACGAATGAGCAGGCCATTGGGCCGGTGCCATTCCTCCAGGACCTCTCCGGCGGGATCGGGAAGGGATGCAACCTCACGTACAGAATCCGCAGTTTTTTCGATGCGTTCGCGCGTGAGCAGCAGGCGGTCGTGCATTGCCCCGGCGAACCCCGCATCCCTGGTGTCTTTTTCATTGGCGCGGAGTATGGGCTCTGCTTCAGCTTCGAGGGCATCGGCCATCTGCAATAGCAGGCCGTTCTTTTGATCGGCGGAAAACTGTGCCACGACGGCCGACGCAGTTCGCGCCCGCGCAAGTTTTTCGCGGGTCGAAACCGCAACTGCGGGGGTGCCGCTCATCTTAACGTTTCTTCCTTTTTGGAGGAAAGTAGGTCCCGATTTTTCGCGAGATGGCCTTCGAAATGATCCCCGGGGTCCGGCCATTCACAATCGCGACGCTTACTCCGGCTTCGCTCGCCATCTTTGCCGCGCGCAGTTTCGACCGCATTCCACCGCGTCCCAGTTTGCCGCGGCCATTGCACAGCGCTTCCATCTCCGGAGTCAGCTTGCGAATCGTCCGCGCCAATCGTGGGCGCTTGCCGTTCCCAGCATAAAACCCATCGACATCAGTCAATAACAGCAGCCAGTCGGCGCTCACGGCGGCTGCGAGAAGCGCGCTTAACTCATCATTGTCGCCGAACGCGCCTTCCAATTCCCGCACGGAGACGCTGTCATTCTCGTTCACGATCGGCACTACGCCCAGTCCTAACAACTGATGAAGCGTATTCTGAAGGTTCCTGTACCGAGCGGGTGACGTGAAGTCGTCGCTCGAAAGCAGCAGTTGAGCGACAATCTTTTTTCCGAAGAAGAGTTGCTCATAGGTATGCATCAGCGCGCTCTGCCCCACCGCAGCGCAAGCTTGCATCAGCTTGACCTGCGATGGGCGTTGTTCCAAACCGAGGTTTGCCATGCCAGAGGCGATCGCGCCCGAGCTGACGATCAAAAACTCATCATGCGGCAGGTCAAGCTGGTCCACCAGCGAGCGCAGGTGCTTGGTATCAATTCGCCCGCCCGGAGCAATCAGGCTGGTGCCGATCTTTATAACGAGCCGCATACCCTCTAAGCTAATGTAACAAGCTCGCATCAACTGGGCACGCGCAATTTTGGATGTCGGTGATCTAATACTCATATAAAGGACCCCCAGAAAACGTGGCGGAACAAAAAAACTTTCATATGTCGCCGCAAGAATTTCGCTCCCGCGGCCATGATGTCGTTGACTGGATCGCCGATTACTATCAGCGCATTGAATCCTTCCCGGTACTCTCGCAGGTCCTGCCCGGAAAGGTGCGCGCTGCGCTGCCGGAAACGGCGCCTTCCCAGGGAGAACCTTTCGAGGCCATCCTCAGAGATTTTGAGCAGCTGATTCTGCCGGGGATAACGCACTGGCAATCCCCCAATTTTTTCGCGTACTTTCCCAGCAACACCTCCGGCCCCTCGATTCTGGCTGATCTGTTGTCTTCGGGAATCGGCGTGCAGGGCATGCTTTGGGCCACCAGCCCCGCCTGCACCGAACTGGAGACGCTGGTGCTCGACTGGCTGGTTCCGGCGCTCGGACTGCCCCAGAAGTTTCTCTCCGCCAGCACGGGTGGCGGCGTTATTCAGGACACCGCATCCAGCGCGGTCCTTTGCGCCCTGTTGGCCGCCCGCGAACGCACCACCGGTTTTCAATCCAACCAGAGCGGAGTTCCCGGCAAACTTTGCGCTTACACATCGACTCAAGCCCATTCCGCAACTGAAAAAGCGATCGGGATCGCGGGCATCGGCCGTGATAACTTGCGGCTTATCCCCGTGGGCCACGACTTCGCCATGGATGCCGATGCCCTGTCTCGTGCAATGCAGAACGACCGCAACGCGGGACTTACGCCATTTTTTGTTTGCGCGACAGTGGGTACTACGTCTTCGAATGCGATCGATCCTCTGCCTGAGATCGATCCAATTTGTCAAACATTCGGCGCCTGGCTACATGTGGATTCAGCCATGTCGGGAACGGCTGCGTTGTGTCCAGAGTTCCGCTACATTCACGCGGGGATAGAGCACGCCGACAGTTACTGCTTCAATCCGCACAAATGGATGTTCACGAACTTCGATTGTGATTGTTTTTATGTGGCCGATCGCGAGGCACTCACCCGAACCATGAGCATACTGCCCGAGTTTCTCAGAAACAAAGCAACGGAGTCAGGCGGCGTCATTGATTACCGCGACTGGCAAATTCCTCTAGGCAGGCGGTTCCGGTCGTTGAAATTATGGTTCGTCCTTCGCCATTACGGCATTCAAGGTTTGCAATACCACATCCGCGAGCACGTTCGGCTGGCGCAGCAATTCGCGGCTTGGGTGAAGGAAGATGACCGTTTTGAGCTCGCAGCGCCGGTTCCCCTCAACCTGGTCTGCTTTCGTTTGAAGAGTGGCGATGAAGCCAACCACCGGCTCATGGATTCCCTCAATCGCAGTGGGCATCTCTACCTGACCCACACCCGACTGAGTGAGAAGTTCACTTTGCGTTTTTGCGTGGGGCAGACAAACACAACTGAGCGTCACGTTACCGCGGCCTGGGAGCGCATCCAGGAAGCAGCCTCCAGGCTCGAATAGTCTGATTACCGGTTCGCTCGGCTGTTCATCGCCGCGCCCCGGTTAATGTTTTCATCTTGCTCTCGCGTAGGTTAAATTGGTGCGCAGGATGCAAGCGATCATAACCAGGAATCAATGTATGCATGCAAACAGACTGCTGATGACTGCGCTGCTGTTCTCAGGTGTGCTGAGCTTCGCGCAGGCGAACCATGCTACCTCTCAGCATTTGCCGCCTCCCGGCCTTGCCAATGCGCCCTTTCGAAATCCAAGGTTATCCACGATAGAACGCGTGAACGATCTGGTTTCGCGAATGACCATTGCCGAGAAGGTATCGCAAATGGTGCACACCGCGGCGGCAGTGCCACGTCTCGGCATTCCGCAATATAACTGGTGGAGTGAAGGACTTCACGGTGCAGCCCGCGAAGGCTACGCGACGGTCTTCCCGCAAGCGATCGGTCTTGCCGCGACCTTTGATCCTGAACTCCTGCGCAAGGACGCCGATGCCGTCGCCACTGAATTTCGCGCCAAGTACGAAGAGAGGGTTCAGGAACTCGGGTACAGTGACTGGTTTCACGGTTTGACCGTATGGTCACCCAACATCAATATCTTTCGCGATCCGCGATGGGGACGTGGTCAGGAAACTTATGGGGAGGACCCATTCCTTACCGCCGAGATGGGCACCGCCTACGTCACCGGCCTGCAAGGCATTGATCCCAAGTACCTGAAAGCCCTGGCCACCCCGAAGCACTTTGCGGTGCACAGTGGACCTGAGGCCACCCGCCACACGGTCGATGTGCAGGTGTCAGCGCATGATCTCCAGGACACGTACCTCCCGGCGTTTCGCGCAACTGTCGGAGCGAGCGCCGGCTCGATAATGTGCGCCTACAACTCGGTGGACGGCAAGCCGGCTTGTGCCCAACCCCTGCTGTTGCAGGACCACCTGCGCGATGCGTGGCATTTTCAGGGATACGTTGTGTCGGATTGTGGCGCCGCCAGCGATATTTCCCAGGGCCACCATTACACCCAAACCATGGAGCAGGGAGTTGCCGCCGCGGTGAAGTCCGGCATGGACATCATCTGCGGAATTCCCATGGACAACGTCAAAGTTGAACGCGATGCTCTGCTTCGGGCCGTCCAACAGGGATTGCTTACAACCGAGGACATCGATCGCGCAGTTCGGCGTCTGTTCACCGCGCGTATGAAACTTGGCATGTTCGATCCACCGGAGACGGTTCTCTACACGCAAATTCCCCTCTCGGACAATGACAGTGAGACGCATCGTCAGCTTGCTTTGCGCACCGCCCGCGAGTCGCTGGTGCTTTTGAAGAACGCTGACGATCTGCTTCCGATAGGGAAAAGGTACGGCACCATCGCCGTCATCGGCCCCGATGCTGACAGTGTTGACCCGCTACTTGGCAACTACAACGGCACGCCTTCTCATCCGGTCACTATTCTTGACGGGATACGTAAGCAGTTTCCGGCCTCCACTGTTATCTATTCATCAGGATCATCTTTGACCGGCCCGCCTCTGACCCCCATCCCGGCCGAGTTCTTGAAGGATGCCGCCGGCCATCGTGGCCTGACCGCCGAGTATTTCAAGGGGACTGAATTCCAGGGCGCGCCCCTGGTCACGAAAACGGATTCGGGGGTGAACTTCGATTTGAAAAACCCGCTGAGTAGCAAACTGACCGGTCACTTTTCCGTGCGCTGGACGGGGGTTTTGCTCCCGCCGAAGACAGGCGACTACCAGATCGGCTTTACCGGGACTTCCCGTTATCGTCTGTGGTTAGACAGTCAGATGATTGGCGAGTCCCGGCCCACCGACACCAGCGCGACCCGCGCGAAGGCTCTGCATCTCGAAGCCAGTCGCGCTTACCCGGTGAAAGTTGAAATCGCCCAGGAGAGCGGCCCGATAACCGCCAAACTTCTCTGGCACGCGGCTGCAGCGGGTAACGATTATTCAGTGAATGTCGAGCGCGCCGATCTGATTGTCGCAGTGCTGGGCTTGAGCGGAGAGCTGGAAGGTGAGGAGATGCCGGTCGATCTCGAGGGGTTTCGCGGGGGCGACCGCACCCGCCTCGATCTGCCGTCGGCCCAGGAAAACCTGCTGAAAAAGCTGGTTGCAAGTGGCAAACCTGTCGTCCTGGTGCTGATGAACGGGAGCGCTCTCGCAGTAAACTGGGCCGACCAGCACGTCAAGGCGATTCTCGAGGCCTGGTATCCGGGCGAAGAGGGCGGAACCGCTGTGGCCGAAGCTCTCGCAGGAAATTTCTCTCCTGCAGGGCGATTGCCGGTCACCTTCTATAAATCGGCGGACCAGCTTCCGCCATTCGAAGATTACAACATGAAAGGGCGAACCTACCGGTACTTCACCGGCGAGCCGCTGTACCCTTTCGGCTACGGGCTAAGTTATGCCAGCTTCGCTTATGACAACCTCCGCGTCGAGAAGAAATCCTTGGCCCCTACCGACGACCTGGTCGTGAGCTCCGAGGTCAAGAACATTGGGAGGGTACCCGGCGACGAAGTTGTCCAGGTCTATCTCACTCACCCGGGAGCGGACGGCGCACCACTACGTGCTCTGGCTGGTTTTCGCCGCCTGCATCTTGATCCCGGATCTTCGCAACGAGTACGGATCACCGTTCCCAATCGGCAGTTGAGCGTGGTTGGGGCAGACGGAACCAGAAAGATCCTGAAGGGTAACGTTGAAATATGGATGGGCGCCGGTCAACCGGTGATTCGCGAAGGGCTTCCCAAGACGGCAGGAGTTTCGGGCACGGTGACCATCAACGGGGAGGCAACTCTCGCAAGGTAGATAGGCTGCGATCCTGCTTTGCGGTCCTCTAACGTCGCTCACTCGCGGAATATAGAAACCAAGATGCTTCGAAATTCCTAATCAGGGATGCGGGTCTGTATCCCCAGGACCTCGCAGAATTTCGCCTCCAACCAGGAATTCAGTGCATGTTGCATTTCGGAGCTCTTGCACTGGAACTGAATACCTGTCTTACCGTGCTTGTCATCCCACACCACCACTCCTTTTACGCAGATTCCAAGTTCAGAATCGGGGACGCAGAATGTAATCTGGAGCTCCTGCGCAAGATTGAAGGATGAATTAGTGCGTAGCGCCAATCCCGTGCTGCTGATGTTGATGGTCACCCCCGGGATCTCGGGGCCGCAGCACGAAGCGATCAGCAGCCGCAATTCGGCGGCGCACCGGAAGTAGCGTTTGCGTTCCCCCAGCATCAGGTCGTATGCGCGACGCATCACCTGGTTAATTTCGCCCACGGCAAACGGCCGCTCGAAGATAAAGTTGGCGCCCTGTTCGAGGGCGTTTTTCTTCCGCACGGAGCCGGTCGCGACGGCAAAAATCAAGGCATGCCGATTAGAAGGACTCCCGCGCACGGAAGCCAGAATGGGCGAGGTGGCCGCGATCGTGTCAAAGTCGAGAATCAAGGCCTCGTATTTAGCGGAGCCCAGCTCCGCAGGTATGCCTAGGCTATCCGCGCTTCGCTGCGCGCCAATATGGAATCCGTTGAGCACTTGTGTGAAAGTGGTGACCATCGCAAGGTCTAAGGTCACTAGAAGGGCTCGGATTTCTGCTGCGCCTGTGGACATAGGAGATAAAAAACGCTGGTTCTATTATTTCGGAATCCCGGCATTGCCGCTGCAGAATCGCGGGTTGTTAAGAGAACTGGAACAGCAGAACGGGAAGGTCGCTGCTAAGTCCCATTGTGGCTACACCGGCAGTGTGAACGAAAGCCAAGCGACTTGGGTAACTTTGCCGGGTTTTTTTGGAGGCTAAAATTTCTGTATATCCAATGGGCCGCCATTCTCCGGAAATTCTTGACGAAAGTCAGCCAAGCGCCACCATCCGCCCCCACCAAATCGAGGGCAGGGAGTGGTGGCTGTGGGCGTTTGCGATCCTGGTCACCCTGGTTTTGACCGCGGGAATTATCTCTCTTACCTTCTTCAATGATAGTGAAGGATCGAATCCTTCCTATTGGGCGGATTTGAGGGAATGGGTTCGTGGATTGGCTGCACTGGTGTTGATATTTGATATCTACACCATGTATCAGCATCTTCAACTGCAACGCATTCGCCGCCAGCTCGCCAACCGTAACCGCTTGTTTCAACTGATTACCGAAAATGCCGCCGACATGATTGCCGTGGTTGACGGTGCCGGCCGCCGGTTATACAACAGCCCGGCCTACGAAAAAGTGCTGGGATATTCAAAAGCAGAATTGAGCAGCAGCTCTGCCACCGACCAGATTCACCCCGAAGATCGCGAACGCGTTCAGGAGGCGGCGTCAAAAGCACGAATTTCCGGGCAGGGGCAAACACTGGAATATCGAATGCAGCACAAGGATGGCTCATGGCGCAATCTGGAATCAACAGCCAGCCCTATCCAGAACGACCACGGCGAGCTCTCACAACTGGTAATCGTGAATCGCGACATTACGGAGCGCAAGCGCGCCGAGGCACTGCTGGCGCACAGTGCCTTGCACGATGGCCTCACTGGCCTGCCAAACCGCGTGCTGTTTGTTGACCGCCTGCAGCACTCCCTGGTGCGCTCCCGACGTCATTCGGATTTCAAGTTTGCAGTGCTGTTCGTTGATATCGACGAGTTCAAGGTCGTCAACGACAGTCTGGGACACTCAGCCGGTGATGAACTGCTGGTCCAAGTCGCCAAGCGCATGACTGCATCCTTTCGCGAGATCGACAGTATTACCCGCCCGGGAACTGCGGAAACTTTCGCCAGGTTGGGCGGAGACGAATTTACCGTGCTTCTCGAAGACGTCTTCACCCCCAGCGCTGCCATCCGCCTGGCTCAAAGAATCCAGCAGAATCTGGCCGTTCCCTTCGAGTTAAGCGGACATCGGATCGTTATCGCCGCCAGTATCGGCGTGGCCCTCAGCGGAGCCTCTTACGACCGTGCTGAAGACCTGCTCCGCGACGCGGAGATCGCAATGTACCGCGCCAAACGCGCCGGCAAGGCCCGTGCTGAGGTGTTTGATCCGGCCATGCACTCCAGCGCCGTTCGCCGGCTGAAGATGGAAACCGACCTGCGCCGCGCCCTGGAAAATGGCGAGTTGACCGTGTACTACCAGCCCATTGTCTCGCTGCAGAGTGTTAGGATCACCGGCTTCGAAGCCCTTAGCCGCTGGCGTCATCCGGATGGAATGGTCCCCCCGGCCGAGTTCATCCCGGTAGCGGATGAGAGCGGGCTTATCCTGCCTATCAATCGCCAACTGCTGGTTGATGCCTGCCAGCAATTGCGGGCATGGCAGGCGCAGTTCAATTGCGATCCGCCCCTCACCATGAGCATGAACATCACTCCCAAGCAGTTCGGCCAGCCGGATTTAGCTCGGGAAATCAGCGCCCTGCTCAACCAAACCGGTGTTGCTCCCGGCACCATCCATCTGGAGATCATGGAAACAATCGCAATGGGAGATGCAGATCGCGCTCAGGGCGTATTGTCCGACCTGAAGGCGTTGGGTGTCCGCCTGAGCATTGATGATTTCGGGACCGGCTATTCCTCGCTAAGCCGCTTGCCGCGTTTTCCCGTCGATTGCCTGAAAATCGACCGCGTCTTCATCTCCAGCATGATTAATGATCACGACAGCCACGAAATCGTGCGCCTGATCATCATGCTGGCGCACAGCCTCGGGCTGAAAGTCGTTGCCGAAGGCACGGAAACCGAAGATCAAATCAGAGAACTGCAGCGGCTGGATTGTGAAATGGCCCAGGGCTACTTGTTTTCACCGCCAGTCGATTCAGAGGCGGCGTCCCAACTGCTGCACCGCAGCTGCCGGGAAGCGCTGATTCCGGTAGTTCCCATCGCTCACTCCGCTACAGTCTGTTAGAGCCGGTACCGCTCGTCTTCAATCGCGAAAAAGCCTTAAACGTACATCCCGGTTCCCGTAAGTGCCTGCTCTCAAGGCGAGCTGGAGCAGGGCTTCTTCGCAGAGGCAGGACAAGCCTGCGATGAGTTTTTTTTCATGTTCAAATAATAATCAGGAAGAACACGCGTCCAATCGCGCCCTTCCTGATTAGCTTCAGCAGCGCTGCCCTCGCTATTGCTTGTCGTACACGGCGCTGCCCTTAACCTTCTTTCCCGTGGCGTCGGTTCCGTTGATTGTCACCGTGCGGGTTTTGCCGTCGGCCGATATCACGATTCGGCCGGAAAGCGAGACCTTTCCGTCTTTCTTACCCGCGAAGGTTAAAGTATGGTCGTTGATCTGCTTGTAGGATCGCGTGTCTGATGTCACGTCGCCGGTTACGGGATAGTCCTTCCCGTCGAACTTACCCGTCCATTCAGTGTGCGTCGGCTTTCCGTCGCCGTCAACGCCATCGATCGTGATTTTTACGCTGTCACCCGCGGCCTCATACACAACCGTGTTGTTCTGAGGAATCCCGGCGGCCATCTTCGATTTGGCTTCGTTCAACTTCCAGGTGCCCATCTGCGCGTCTTCGGCGAAACACACCGCCCCTGCGAACAGACACAGGATGAATGTCAATGCACACGTTCTGGTTTTCATGTTCTCTCCATGCGATCAAATTGTGGGGCTGATTTACCGCGCGAATGATAGTGCCGCGGGGAGCATTGTGCAACTGTGACCGCCAAAGCAGAGCTCCTGAACACAACGTCGCGCCGGCTACTCAATCCTCAGGGTGCCCCGTCCTTGTCTCACCGTTCTTTGGTGAGACAGGGCGGGGGTTTTGATTCTGACAAACCACCGGCACGATCCCCATCTTCTCCCTTTTCCGCGCGTCCATTGCGACTCGATCTCTACCACGCCCTCAGTACCCGTCGCGGCGACAGAGATCGCAATGTTTGTACTTAAAGTGAGTGCGATAAGGCACACTCCGAGTATGTACTTCATACGTCCTGCTCCTTTCGACCTATTCAGGGGGAATTGTTAGGGTTTTGCTCCGCCAAGTGACGCGGTTGCTAGGGTTCCGCCAAGCCCCATCGTCTCCACCGCCGACGATGGCACGATTACCATCGAGCCCTTTTCCTTGATAGCTTCGTACAGCATGTTCATGGCGCGCAGATGCAGCGCTACGGGGTTTTCGGCGTAGGCGGCTGCGGCCTGCACAAAACTGTTGGAGATTTCCGTTTCCGCCTGGCCCAGAATGATTCGCGCCTGCCGCTCACGTTCCGCCTGGGCTTGCCGGGACATGGCGTCCTCCAGACCCTGCGGAATTCTCACGTCTCTGACTTCCACAGACTGTACCGTTATTCCCCACGGATTTGTCTTCTCGTCAAGAATGCGCTGCAGTTCGCGTCCCAGCGTCTCGCGTTCGGTGATCATCTGCGCCAGTTCATGACGGCCGATGGACTCCCGGAGCGCGGTCTGCGCACTTAAATTGATGGCATCGAGGAAATTCTCCACTTCGAGGATCGCCTTTTCCGCGTTCCAAACCAGCCAGAAGACAATGGCATCGACGTTCACTGGAACCGTGTCGCGGGTCAGCGTGGATTCGGCCGTCACGCTGGCCACACGAACCCGTTGATCCACGAAGGGGCTCAGAGTCTCCACGACAGGAATAATGTGAAATATTCCGGGCCCGCGAAGACCGACGTAACGGCCCAGGCGCAGAAGCGCAACCTTCTCCCACTGCCGTACAACTTTGATTGCGAAAAGCAGATACAGGCCTAGCAATGCGCCTACAATTATCGGCGCCGGCTGATGCATTGTTACGCTGAGCAAGACCCCAGCGACGAGGCAGAATACGAATGCTGTAATTGCTACGCCATTGATCTGTTCGAAACCGATTTTGTTCATCACTTCATCTCCTGCGAGTTAGCTCTGGAACCAATCCGTGCAACTGTTTGATTAAATCCTCGACTGTAAAGCCAGCCGCCCCTGCACGAGCCACACATTCTCCTACGATCTGGTCCAACTGCCGCTCGCGTTCCGCTTCTCCGCCTCGTAGCTCTTGCGCGCTGATGAAGGTCCCCGTTCCTTGGTGGGTCTCCAACAATCCGCCGAGTTCGAGCTCGCGGTAGGCGCGAACAACGGTGTTGGGATTGATGGATAAGTCGACGGCGAGTTGGCGCACGGTGGGCAGTTGATCGCCGACGGCAAGCCATCCGGAAGCGATACCGCCGCGCACCTGGTCTATGATCTGCCGATAAACCGGTACGCCGCTGTGAAGGTCAAGCCGGAGACGGAAAAGAGGCCGACGGGAACTCATTACGTAATCTAATGTACTATAGTACTAGTACACTGTAAGTGAAAAAATCCTGATTTGGGACCGCGTTTCGGGCCAGCATTTTGTGCCAGAAGCCAGTTCGCGGCAACATTAAACGCTTGAGCGGGCCTCGAAATCTGGCACCTAGCGAGGCGAACTTGCGCCCAACCTCTTGCCAATCCCGCTAAGTGCCCGCATAATAATTACTTGTCGTAATCCCGCCAGAAAGTTTGGAAAGGAAACAAGTTCAGTGTTAATGATTCGACTGGCGCGCACGGGTGCGCGCAAAAAGCCTCAATATCGAGTGGTGGTGATCGAGAAGGAACGGGCGCGCAACGGCCGTCCGCTGGAGATTGTGGGGACGTACAATCCCCGCACCAGCCCGGCCAGCGTGGAGCTCAAGCGCGAGCGCATCGACTACTGGCGCTCCAAAGGAGCGCAGTTGTCCAGCCGCGTTGGCAAGATTGTGGCGCTGCCGGTGGCTGCTGCGGCTGTGCCTGCTGCCAGCTGACTCCCCGCCCCGCCGTAAAACGGCGGAAGAGCGGGGCGCCGGGTCCGAGACTTTCAGCACGTCACGGATATTGTTCATAGATATCAGGTAAAGAAATATCCGCGCAGGTCTTTGCAATCCGTGGCACTGGTGACGTAAATTGGCGGGCGAGGGCGCCCGCCCCACATGTGCATTCCGTGACTGAACAGACTGCCAATCCGCGAGCTTTGATCGAGCATGTTGCCAAGGCCTTGGTGAATGCGCCCGACCACGTGCGGGTCGAGGAAGTGCCGGAAGATCCGGAAATCGTCATCGAGCTCGAAGTCGCGGAAGACGACGTGGGCCGCGTGATTGGGAAATCGGGCAAGAACGCCCGCGCCATGCGCAACCTTCTGCAGGCGGCCGGAACAAAGGTCGGAAAGCATTACGAGTTGGAGATTCTGGAATAGCCGGATCGCAGCCAGGCAACGACTTCATCACGCTCGCCCGGGTGGCGAAGACGCAAGGACGGCGCGGGGAGGTTGCCGTCGAGGTGCACAGCGATGTCCCCGGACGGCTGCAAGCTGGGATGCGGGTTTTCGCGCTGGCTGACGACGGCGCCAGGCGGGAACTGAAAATCGAAGACGCCTGGCCACACAAGAATTACGTTGTCGTGAAGTTTGCCGGCGTGGATTCGATTTCCGACGCCGAGCCTCTAGTTGGAAGCGAGTTGCAGGTGCCGCGCAGTGAGCGGGCGCCGCTGGAACCCGGCGCGGCTTATGTGAGCGATCTGATTGGGTGCGTGGTGCTGGATCGCCGGAGCGAAAATCGTGGGCGTGAAGTTGGGATCGTGAAAGATGTGCGATTTGGCGCCGGAGAAGCTCCGCTGCTGATAGTCGGGTCAGGAAAGAACGAGTTCGAGATTCCCTACGCGCAGGAATTTCTGAAGCAAGTTGATCTGGAACACAAGCGGATCGAGATGGCGCTGCCGGAAGGCCTGCTGGAAGTGAACGCGCCGCTGACGGCAGAAGAGAAGCAGCAGCAAAAGGATTAACCACAGAGGCCACAGAGTTTCACAGAGGAATTCAGATTCTTATGTTTCTACTCTGTGGAACTCTGTGCCCTTTTGGTTCACGGTTTTGTGCAGATTGACATAGTCACGATCTTCCCGGATTTTTTTCGCGGGCCGCTGGATTACGGCATCATTCGCCGGGCGCGCGAAGCCGGGCTGCTGAAAATTGAAATACGCGATCTGCGGGAGTTTACCCGCGATCGCCATCGCACAGTGGATGACCGCCCATTTGGCGGCGGCGAGGGCATGGTCCTGAAGCCGGAACCGCTCTTTGAATATGTGGAAGCGCTGAAGCTGGCATCGCGCGAAGAGCGCGTTGCGGCGAGACAGTCGGTGGTGCTGCTTTCGCCTCAGGGCAAGCGATTCGACCAGACCCTGGCGTCGGAGTTGGCGCGACTGGACCGGCTGGTTCTGATTTGCGGACGCTACGAAGGCGTGGATGAGCGCGTGGGAACGTATCTCGCAGACCGCGAGATTTCGATTGGCGATTTCGTTTTGAGCGGTGGGGAACTGTGCGCTGCGGTCATTGCTGATGCAGTCGTCCGCTTGATTCCTGGCGCGGTAGGAAACGAGGCTTCGACACGGCAGGAATCATTTTTTGCCGGGCCGGATCTGGGCGGAGGCGGTGGTCCGAGTTCCACCTGCGCTTCCGGAGGTCTGCTGGACTACCCGCATTACACCCGTCCAGCGGATTTTCGCGGAATGAAGGTTCCCGGTGTGCTAGTGTCGGGCAACCACGAAGACATCAAGCGGTGGCGTCGACGCTCGGCGCTGGAAAAAACACTGCGCAATCGTCCAGATCTGCTGGACCAGATGGATCAGGAACAGCTAAGCGACGATGATAGAAAATTGCTGGCGGAGATCGCAGGCGGAGTTAGCGCAAAATGACGCAATTTGTGCAGATTGTTGAAAGCCCTGGGAGGATTTGGCCATGTCGAACTTAATCATTGAGAAACTGCTTTCCAAAACCAAGCGCGCTGATCTTCCCGAGTTCGGTGCGGGAGACACCGTCCGTGTTCAGGTCAAGATCAAAGAAGGTGAAAAAGAGCGCCTGCAGGCGTTTGAGGGCGTTGTCATTGCGCGCACTCGCGGACCGCAGGCCAGCTTCACGGTTCGCAAGATGAGCTTCGGCCAGGGCGTGGAGCGTATTTTTCCGGAAAGCTCGGGAGTCATCGAAAAAGTTGAACTGATGCGCTCCTCCAAGGTACGTCGCGCGAAGCTGTACTACCTGCGCGGCCTGCGTGGTAAAGCCGCCCGGCTGAAAGATGTGGAGCGCGAACGCCCCACCCTCGCTGCCAGATAGGCGTGGGACTCACTTTTGCGCGCCACAGGTTGCGGGGTGAAGCGCCCGCGCCACAGGTTATCCAGTTTTCCTCTTGCCAGCACAGGCCCCTGTGCGCCAGTATCGCTGAAAGCGGAACCATTCCGCCTCAAATGGCCTCGCGAACTCAACCTTGCCCTGAAAAGCAGATTTCCGCGTCGGCAGCCAAGTTGCGCCTGCTGAAGCGGCTGCGGTGCACTCTCAAATACGAGAAACTGGCGTGGGGTTCAGGCGCGAAGCTGGTGGCGGGAGTCGATGAAGTCGGGCGCGGATCGCTGTTTGGGCCGGTGGTGGCGGCTGCGGTAGTGCTCGATTCAAGCTACAGGATTCGCGGGTTGCGCGATTCGAAGCTCCTCCCAGCAGAGCGCCGCGAAGTGCTCGCCAGGCGCATTCGCGAACATGCTGTGGCCTGGGCCATTGCTGCAGTGGATGCGGCGCGCATCGACCAGATCAACATTTATCACGCCTCAAAATTGGCGATGCACGATGCGGTAGCGCTGCTGACGCCGGCTTGCGATCATCTGCTGGTGGACGCGATGAAGCTCGATTGTGAGCAGCCGCAGCACGCCATTATCCACGGCGACGCGCTTTCGGCATCGATCGCCGCCGCTTCCATTCTGGCAAAAGTGGAGCGCGACCGGATGATCTGCGAATGGGACCCGGTGTTTCCGGTTTATGATCTTCGTTCTAACAAGGGCTACAGTACGCCCCGGCATCTGGCGGCCTTGCGCGAGCACGGACCTTCGCCGCTACACCGTCAGTCATTCGCGCCGGTGTGGAATGCCCCGGTGCCGCAGGACGTTCTGCACTTTATGTTGCAGGATGCTGACCTTTTGCCGAATGCGCAATCGGCAGCCGTTTAGGGCGCGGCTACGACTGAGCTGCCATTAATCTCCGAATCCTGCAATCGATTGTTAATCAGGTTTGCCACTTCCTCTATGTGACGCAGGCGCGCGGTTGCCGGCTCACTCAGACCCGGTTCCCGCAACGCGACTCCGCAGCTGAGCAGGAGGGCAGTGATTTCACCCTTTAGTTCATCCCGGAGCGCAAGTTTGGCGCTGGATTGCACCAAAATCCTCTCGCGCCCGCGGCGAGAGAGCGCGGCTCGCAATTCCCGCAGAATTCTTTCCTGGTTGCTGATGGCAAAGTTCACGAAGACCGGCACCGCGGTTCCAATGCAATCGAATAAAAGATCGGTTTTTATAGGCTCCGCTTCGGAGATCCACTGATCGACCAGCACCACGGAATATTCGCAGGAGCGCAAGTGCTCGCATCCCTTGGCCAGCGTGGCCGCGACGGAAACTTCTTCCTGAATTTTTTCTTCTATGGCCCGGGCAAAACCCTTCGCCTTCTCAGACGACCAGATCAGAAGCATCATGTAGGGACTATCGCAAATGTGGGGCCAAAACCTGACTCATTGAAAGCAAAGACAAAAGCAAGAATCGGATACTCCCAGACAGAGCCAATTCGGAACGATTCGAGCCGATACGGTCACAACCCTCCTCCGTACTCTTTGAGTTTGCGATACAACGTTGTTTTACCGATACCGAGCAGCTTTGCCGCCATCAGCTTGTCACCATTCAATTGGGCAATGGCGGTCAGAATGGTCTGCTTTTCCAGATCGGACATGGGAACAATCCGCATTTCCGGAGCTCTGGGAAGAAGCCGCTCCGGGGCGCCGGTGATTGAACTGGGCAAGTCCACGAGGTGAATGACGGAACCCGAGGTCATGGCGCAACAGCGTTCAAGACAATTTTCCAGCTCGCGTACATTCCCCGGCCAGTCGTAAGCGAGCAATGCCTTCATGGCCTCGTCGCTCAACTCGTGCCGCCTGCCAGACGCATGTGAGAGGCGTTCGATGAAGGTGGCGGCCAGAATGGGAATATCCTGGCGGCGCTCACGCAAGGGCGGGATTCGCAGGCTCAATACATTCAAGCGAAAATACAAGTCGCGACGGAAGGCCCCCTGGGCAACTGCCTGCTCCAGGTCACGGTTAGTTGCAGCCAGGATTCGTACATTAATTGGAATTTGTTTGGTGCTGCCCACTGGCCGAATTTCCTTTTCCTGGAGGGCACGCAGCATCTTGGCTTGCAGATCTACGGGAAGTTCACCCACTTCGTCGAGGAATATGGTCCCTCCCTCGGCGATTGCCAGAAGGCCCTCTTTCGTCTGCATGGCGCCGGTGAATGCTCCTTTCACGTATCCGAATAGCTCACTTTCGATCAGTGTGGGCACCAGTGATCCGCAATCGACCGGTATGAAGGGCTTGTCGCGATATAGGCCGGAATGGTGAATAGCCCGGGCGACCATTTCCTTTCCCGTGCCGCTTTCACCCAGGATCAATACGGGATGAGCGCTGTGCGCGGCCTTGGCAATGATGCGGTAAAGCTTGTCCATTTCGGGCGCGCGGCCGATGATGCTGCCGAATCCCTGCCGTGACTTGATGCTCTCGCGCAGCATCCGATTTTCTGTCTTGAGCTTCAAGTGCGCAGCCACTCTTTCGAGCAGCAGCTTAAGTTGGTCCAGGCTGAACGGCTTGGTGACTACGTCGTAGGCGCCAGCCTTCATGGCCTGTACTGCCGACTGCACTGTGCCGTGGGAAGTGACAATGATGACTTCAATATCGGGACGCCGCGATTTAACTTGCTGCAGCACCTCCAGTCCCCCGGCGCCCGAGGACTTTAGATCCAGAAGGACGACATCGATGTTCTGAGCGTCCACCGCGCGCAAGGTTTGTTCGATAGATTCCGCGCCGCTGGTGCGGTAACCCAGAGCGGCTGCGGCTTCCCGGCAAGCATCACGGACGGAGCGGTCCTCATCCACGATGAGCAGATTCAGGAACGTGGGGCCCGCGATCGGGACGGAAACGGGCGGTGTTAAAGTGCTGGGGGCGGTTGCAGCGTTCATAATTGCGCTTCCTTTTGACTCAAGAGTTGAATGCAACGTCAACTTGGGGTTGGCACCTGTTGACTCATATCGGGAAATTCCCACAAACCAACACTCAGATTGCCTTCTATGAGTTGGTTTCTCCGAGATCGCAGTTTCATTCTGGAAAAGCCGAGGATCCCGTTCCTGTTCGGGAATTCTAAGAAACATGTAAGTTCCTGTTTAGGACAATTGAACACATTGGATGTGACGGATGAACACGCGTTAGCGCGGTAATTGCGAGAGGAATTGCACGATATCTGAAGGTTCGGGGCGATCGCTGTAGTCCGGATCAGCGGCGGCGTAGAGTATGGAGTGATTGCAGTCGAGGATGTAGGTGGCGGGAACGGGTAGCTCCCAACTGTCGTAGCCATTTAGAAATGGCAGGTTAATAAAGATACGCCGGTAGATTTCCTGCTGGTATTCCGGAACGCGATAGACCAATCCGAAGTCCCGGGAGACTTTGTTGCCGCCATCGCTGAGCAGTGGAAAGCGGAGCTGGTGCTGGTCGGCCATGAGAGAGGACTGATGCACGGTTTGGGGAGAGACGGCGACCAGGGATGCACCCAAATCCTGAATCTGAGGGTAGATCGCATTCATGGCTTCCACCTGGCCGACGCAGAATGGACACCAGCGTCCGCGAAAGAAGCAGATGACGAGTGGGCCCTTTTCCAAACATTCAGGCGAGCGGACAAGTTTTCCGTTGTGATCAAGAAGGTCGAACGGAATTGCTTTGCTGCCAGACTGGAGTGCTCGCTGCGCCGCGCCAGAGTGGTTGAGTTCAGTGATGGCTCGCGCGTGGATAGCCTGGATTTCGGGAGGGACGTATTTCGCAATCAATTCCTTGCGTTTGGCGTAAGTTTCGCGCAGGGAGTGCGTCGCCAAATCCGGGGCCGATTCTTCCAGAGAGCGCCATTTCATAAAAGAATTCAGCTGCCAGCTAGACCAAAGCAACAACGGCCGTTCTGCAACAATTGTTTTGCAATAATCCGAGAAGGCCAGCGACCAGAAGCCAAGACCAACGACGGACGGCCAAAGACCAACGGCGAACGACCAATGACGAAGTAACAGCTAATACCTACATAGGCATCTTCATTCCCGCCAGCTTGCGCGCAAAATTGCCCTTGCCGATTTGTTTGAACATCTTTCGCATTTGCGCGTATTGGCGGAGAAGATTATTGACTTCCTGCACCGTTCTCCCCGATCCACGGGCGATGCGTTTACGGCGACTGCCATTGATTACGTCGTGGTGATGGCGTTCGTGAGCGGTCATCGAATTGATGATGGCCTCGACGTGATTGATCTGCTTCTCGTCAATTTTGTCGGCGTGCTTTTGCAATCCGGCAAACGGCCCGATGCTGGGCAGCATTCCCATTAGATTCTGCAGCGATCCCATCTTTTTCACCTGGCGCAGTTGATCGCGAAAATCTTCCAGAGAAAAGCCGTCACCGGCCAGCGCCCGGGCGGCCATATCCTGGGCTTTCTTCTTATCAACATTCTGCTCGGCCCGCTCGATCAGCGAAAGAAGATCGCCCATGCCGAGAATTCGCGAGACGATGCGATCGGGATGGAAAGGCTCCAGAGCATCGTATTTCTCACCCACGCCGATAAATTTAATCGGTTGGCCGGTGACTTGGCGGATGGAGAGCGCCGCGCCGCCCCGGGCATCGCCATCCATCTTTGTCAGCACTACACCAGTGAGGTTCAGCTTCTTATGGAACTCGTCGGCGGAGCGGACGGCGTCTTGTCCGGTCATCGCATCGGCGACGAACAGAATCTCTTGCGGATTCAGCAGCCGCTTGAGCGACTGCATCTCATCCATAAGCTGATCGTCAATGTGCAGCCGGCCCGCGGTATCGACGATGAGCACGTCGCAGCCGGAGTTCACCGCTTCACGACGAGCTTCTTTGGCCAGCCGCTCGACGGTCGCGGTGTTCGCTTCCCCAACCTGCCCTTCGTAAATCTGCGCCTTGATCCCCTGCGCCACAACTTTCAACTGCTCGCGCGCCGCCGGACGATAGACGTCCACGGAAACAAGTAGCGGACGATGGCCTCCATTCTTGAACCAGTGCGCCAGCTTGCCCGAGGTGGTGGTTTTACCGGATCCCTGCAGACCGGCCATGAGCACTACCGTGGGCGGCTGCGAGGCAAATTTCATGCGCGCGGTATCTTTACCCAGAACCTCGATCAGCTCATCGCGCACAATCTTGATGATCTGCTCGCCGGGCGAAAGCGCAGTCGCCACCTCCTGTCCAACAGCTTTGGCCTGCACCTTGTCAATGAACTGCTTTACAACTTTGAAGTTGACGTCCGCTTCCAGCAGGGCCAGTCGCAGTTCGCGCAACGTCTCCTGCATGTTCTCTTCATTAAGAACAGCCTGCCCGCGCAGGGATTTGAATGTGCGTTGAAGCCGTTCCTGAAGGTTCTCGAACATAGAATTATTTATTCTAGCAGTCCCCTTAGTATGACCCGCGCAATGGGTTCAGCTGGATTGCGCAACTTGTCGTAATTCGACTTAGATTAGGCTCTTCTATTCCGCAAACACTTCTTTCGCCGCCACTACTGTGTTGCAATGAATCGTCACTGTGTCTTCGACGCGCCGCGCATAACCGCCCGCATACGTGACCATCACCGGAATGCCTCGGGTCTTGGCCGCGCGGAAAACCAACTCATCTCGTTTCTTCAATCCTTCAATGGTCAATCCCAAGCCGCCGAGTTGGTCTTCGCGATAGGGGTCGGCGCCCGCGATATAGCAGATCAAATCAGGCGCGAACTGGCGCAGGCCGGAACTGAGCGCGTTATCGAGCCACGCCAGATAGTCGTCATCGGTGATGCCGTCGGGAAGGTCCACATCAATTGAGGATGGCGGCTTCCATGCCGGATAATTGTTCTCCTGATGCAGCGAAATGGTGAACACATCCCCGGCATGGGCGCTGCGAATGTGCGGACGCGTTCCGAGCACCGGCGCCCCGCTCGACGGCAGCGGCTCACTCACGGTTCGCGTTCCGGCAAAAATCGCTGCAGTACCGTTGCCGTGGTGCACGTCGCAGTCGACCGTCATAGCGGTGCGGATCTTTTTGTCGCGCTGCATGCGCCGGATGGCGACTGCTACGTCGTGAATCATGCAGAAGCCCTCGCCGTGGCCGGGAAACGCGTGATGGAATCCCCCACCGGCGTTGACGGCGACGCCATCTTTCAGGGCATGCTCCGCCGCCAAAATTGATCCCCCCGCGGCCAGCCAAAAAGCGTGCACCAGCTCGGGAGAGTAGGGCACTTCCAACTGTAATTCTTCGCGTGCTGATAGGGTCCCAGTCTTTAGCTTGTTGACATACTCAGGCGTGTGCACCAGCAGGATGTCCAGGTCGGAGGCGGGCTGGGGAGTGGCGAAATCGGACTGCTCGGCAATCCCGGTGTCAATCAGTTGATTACGAATGCGGCGATATTTTTCGGCAGGGAAGATGTGCTGCCCGATCGGCAGATAATAATCGTCGTGGTAAATGAGCTTGAAGAAAAGCATGGGAAAAGTCAGCACTCAGCAGTCAGTATTAGGCCACCTACGTTACCTGCGCCGCTAAGTAATGATTTCATCCTAACCTGCTCATTGCCAACGGGCGGAGCCGCATCATCGCTTTTGCGATCATGCGATGGAGTCGAGCCACCTGCTGTCGGCAGGCGCCCCCTCCAAGGCGGGAAAAGCAGGTTCCTCACCCGCCTGCGGCGGGTTCGGAATGACAGTAATTTTGCTAGAGGAAATCTATGCGGGAGTTATTGTGCGGAGGGACTCAATCATTACCTCCTCTTGGCGGGTGGCGGGGTCACAATCGCGCGACGTATGGGCACGATCGCTCCGCGTGCCGGATCAGTCGCGGCGTTGGCCCGCGACAGCACTTCCTCCTGAATGTATTTCACGAAATCCTGAATCTGCCGCTGCATCTCTTCCATGCGCTCGCGCATTTGCAGGATGATAGCCATCCCGCTGATATTTACGCCCAGGTCGCGCGCCAGGTTCAGAATGAATTCCAGCCGCTGCAAGTCTTCATCCGTGTACAGACGAGTATTACCCTCAGTGCGCGACGGTTTCAGCAGGCCTTCGCGTTCATAGAGACGCAGCGTCTGCGGATGAATTCCATACATCTCGGCGACCGACGAGATCATGTACGCGCCTTTGGAACGGCGTTTGGTCATATTCAGAGTCTAAAGCATAACCACAGGGGGCAACGGTACTCACACAGGTATGGCTCTGTGCTGCTCTGTGTCCTCTGTGGCTTCGAAATCAGGCTGTGGGTTGCGGCAGCGCCCAGCCCGCGGGCTTCAGCGCCTGCTTCAGGAGGTATGCAAGAACGCCTGCGCTGATTACCATGGCTCCCAAGGCGAACGAACTCATGCCCCAAATTCGCTCGCTCTGGCTGCGGAACAGATCGAAGCCGAGGAGGAGTATCGGCGCGATGCCTACCGCGACGGCGCCACACATTCCTCCGGGAACACGAAAGGGCCGCTTCAGGTGCGGCTCGCGAATCCGCAGAACCACCAGCGCCAGGAATTCGAGGGTGAGGCTCGCGCCGTAGATGAGGATATCCATGGTGACCAGCCGCTCGAAGCCGAGGCCCAGGCAGCATGCCCAGCCAATTGCCAAAGTTAGAATGGTAACCCAGGGCGCCCGGTGGCGATTTACTCTCCCAAAGATGCTGGGCAGCATGCCGTCCTGCGCCATGGCGAGCGGCAGGCGGGAGTAGCTCATCACCAGGGCGTTAAACATGCCGAAGGCACTGAACATGCCCCCGACGACCAAAGCGATGCGAAGTAGCGGTCCGCCGAGCAGACCCGCGATGTCCGCCCAGGACCCAGTTTCCCACGCGCCCGCAGGAAGTCCAGTCATCCAGACGGCCGCGACCGGCACGATGTAGGTCAAACCCACGATCACCACAGCGGCGATCATTGCCCGAGGATAGGTCCGCTGCGGCCGTTCGACTTCCGTGGCGATGGTCGAGGCATTGTCCCAGCCCATGTAGTTCCACATGCAGATGAGCAGGCCGCCGATCAGGTCAACTTTCGAAGTGGTCGGCGTGGTGACGGCATGCAGCAACACTCCGTATTTCAGCGGGGAAAGAATCGCGACTAGCGCGAACGGCGCGGAAAGCGCGAAGAAAAGCCACAACGAAGTCGTCGAGACCACCTTTACGCCTGCAATATTCAACAGCGCGCATATAATGACCACGGCCAGGCCAACCATCACTCCGCGATGATTCACGGCGAACCACGGGAACAGCCGCGTCAGGTAAGCGACGAACAGCGTCGGATAGATCGCCATGTCGAAAATCGACGCCACCAGCGAGAGCCAGGCCTCCTGAAATCCCCAGAAGTTACCCATTGCGCGGCGCACCCAGGCATAGTAACCGCCTTCAAAGGGCAGCGCGCTCGAAAGTTCGCCGATCATGAACGCCGTAGGGAGGCTCCAGAGCAGCGGGGTGAGCAGCAGGATAAGAATGGCGCGTCCGTAGCCGGCGCCGTGGACAATGTCTTCTGTTCCATACGTACCGCCCGAAACCATAAAAAAGGTGGCGGCGACTAATGGCCAGAGGGTCAGGCGGACGGATTTTTTTCGCGGCGGGACGAGTGTAGGCGAGAGTTCTTGACGAGCCGGGCTAGCTGTCGCCAATTTCGATGGCTCCTCCTCTGGGATCCCCGAACAGCGCGATTTTCGCCGGCTGGGGTGGTTCAAGCAACTTACTCTCAGCTACTCCGACGCAACTGGCTCTTCGGGGTTCCTGGGATAAGATTCCAGAACTTTCGCTGGAGTTAGTTCGCAATGCTGAGATTACGAAAAATTTCCGCCGATGCAAGGAATATTTTGAAGAATTTTGCGAAGCCCATTCTGTCGAATCGATAGCTGAGCGCAATCAGCTAACAGCAGCGAGCGGGTGAGTCGTACGAGGAGATCACCCTCAAACAGAACCGCCGGCAGGCTTGGCGCGGATGCGCACCTTCAGCGTATAGTATCCGAGCGCAAACCGAGCGTTCTGAACTCGTCGCCGTCACAGGGAAAAAATGCAATCCTGCGGGAGTCGCCGTCTAGCCTTCTTTGCCATCGCCTGCCTTTTAACTGGCGGCCGGGTGATCGCCGAGCGGCAATCCACAGAAGCTTACGACGAGCTCTATCGTCCCCAGTTCCACTTCACGCCCGCAAAAAACTGGATGAATGATCCCAATGGGCCTGTCTATTACAAAGGAGAATACCATCTCTTTTATCAGCACAACCCGTTCGCAAACGAATGGGGGCATATGAGTTGGGGACACGCAGTCAGCCGCGACCTCGTACACTGGCAGCATTTGCCGGTGGCAATCGCAGAAGAGAACGGGATCATGATTTTCTCCGGCAGCACCGTTGTTGACCGGGACAATAGCACTGGTTTTTGTAAGGGGAACCGTGACGACAGGTCGTGCCTGGTGGCCATCTATACCGGGCATACCAGCACGCTACAGACGCAGAATCTGGCCTACAGCAACGACAAGGGCCGTACCTGGACGAAGTTTCCGGGCAATCCGGTGATTGATCTGCATTTAAAGGATTTTCGTGATCCTAAAGTGTTCTGGCACGAGGGCAGCAACCGGTGGGTTATGGTGGCGGCGCTGCCCGATCAGCATAAGGTTCGTTTTTTTGCTTCCGCCGACTTGAAGCATTGGAGCCGGCTGAGCGATTTCGGTCCGGCAGGTGCCACCGGTGGAGTGTGGGAGTGTCCAGATCTTTTCCAGTTGCCGGTCGAGGGCGAGCCTGGACAAACTCGCTGGGTGCTCAGCGTCAATTTGAATCCGGGAGGCGTCGCCGGCGGCTCGGGTGATCAATATTTCATTGGCCGGTTCGATGGTTCGGGTTTCGTGAATGAGAACTCCAGCGACAAGACGTTTTGGGCGGACTACGGGAAAGATTTCTACGCGTCAACCTCGTTTGCGAATATTCCGCGCGCGGATGGACGGCGGATTTGGCTCGGCTGGCTTCTGAATTGGGAGTACGGAGCGAAGACTCCTACGGATCCCTGGCGAGGCGTGCAATCCATTTCGCGCGAACTGACCCTTAAGCGGTTTCCAGACGGCATCCGACTGATTCAGCAGCCGGTGAGAGAACTCCGCATGCTGCGCCGGCAGCACACGCAATTAGAGCAACAGAGCTTCTCGGAAGCGAACCGGGGGCTAAAATCCAAAGCTGCCGGAGGAGAGACATTTGAGATCATCGCTGAGATCGATCCCGGCAGGGCTGCTGAGGTTGGCTTTAAGGTTCGCCAGGGCAATAATCAGGAAACCGTCATCGGAGTTGACACCCGGCAATCAAAACTGTTCGTGGACCGCGCTCGATCCGGCAACGTCGGCTTTGACGAGAACTTTCCTGGACGCCATGCTGCGCCCATCCGATTCGCGTCCGGAAAAAGCGTGAAGCTCCACATTTTCGTGGACTGTTCATCAGTAGAAACATTCGGCAATGACGGTGAGATAGTGATCAGCGACAGCATATTTCCACAGCGGAACAGCGGAGGAATCGAGCTTTATTCGAAGGGAGGAGAAGCTCGAATCAGGAAGCTGGAGGTCTGGACGCTGAGGTCTGCATGGCGATGATCAACCCATTCGGGCATATCGATGACACGGTTACAGCACTACAATTTATTTTGCGGCAGGCGCTATGACGCTCAACTTATATCTCCTCAGAGGCACGGTTGTTGCCGCTCTTGGGGGTTTGCTTTTCGGGTTTGACACGGCGGTGATTGCTGGAACCACTCGGGCCTTAAGCGCAACCTATCACCTGACGCCGGCCACGCTGGGGGTGACGGTGGCCGCCGCGCTCTGGGGAACGATACTCGGCGCTATGTTGGCCGGAGTCCCAGGCGACCGCTATGGCCGCCGCGACAGCCTGAGGGGAATGGCGGTGCTGTATCTGATTTCTGCATTGGGATGCGCATTCGCCTGGAGCTGGGGAGCATTAGTATTTTTTCGTTTTATCGGAGGGTTGGGCATCGGCGGCTCATCTGTACTCGGCCCAATGTACATTGCGGAAATTGCTCCGGCTAAATGGCGGGGACGCCTGGTAGGCTTTTTCCAGTTTAACGTTGTCTTTGGCATTCTGTTGGCCTATCTCTCCAATTATCTTCTTGGATTCCTCCAATTTGGAGATCACGAGTGGCGGTGGAAACTGGGTGTCGCTGCACTGCCTGCGCTTTTCTTTTTTCTTACACTGTTCGGCATCCCACGAAGCCCGCGCTGGCTGGTAAAGAAACGGAGACTGGACGAAGCCAGAGAAGTTCTGCGCCTGACGGGGGAGGAAAATTTCGAACAAGAGCTAAAGGACATAGTAGATTCAATAGATTTGGAACACGCTGCCAACGAGTCCCTGTTCTCGTGGAAGTACAGGCTCCCGATTTTCCTGGCGGTGTCTATCGGCATGTTCAACCAACTCTCCGGCATCAATGCCATTCTCTATTATCTCAATGACATTTTCGGACACGCGGGTTTCAGCAAAGTCTCCGGAGATTTGCAGGCCGTGGCCGTGGGAGCGACGAACCTGCTGTTCACGATGCTGGCCATGTCGGTAATTGACCGTATTGGCCGCAAGATTTTGCTTTTGGTGGGCTCAGTGGGTACTGCGACCTGCCTCGCCGGCGTGGCCGTGATCTTCTTTACCGGACACCATGAAGGCCTGCTGGTGTGGCTTCTGATCGGCTACATTGCATTCTTCGCCTTCTCTCAAGGAGCAGTGATTTGGGTCTACATAAGTGAAGTGTTTCCCAACCAGGTGAGGGCGAAAGGGCAGAGCCTGGGCAGCTTTTCACACTGGTTCATGAACGCGCTGATTTCTGGAATATTCCCCCTGATGGCGGCATCCTCCGGTGCCTATCCTTTTGTCTTTTTCTCATTCATGATGGTGGCCCAGTTCTTCGTCGTCCTTTTCTTTTATCCCGAAACCAAGGGCTTCTCGCTAGAGGAAGTGCAGAAGAAACTGCGCATTGCATAACGGGACAGGGCCGAACTGACTGCATAGCCACGGCACGATGTCAGAATTCCGATAAGATTATTCATGCCTACACCCTATGGCCTGCGTATTATCGATAACTGTCTGGTGTGTCCCATGCGGGAAGAGCACCTTTTCTGCCATCTCTCTCCGCGTACGCTCGAAAGGCTAAATCAGATCAAGGCGACCGCGCTTTACCCCAAGTCGGCGATGCTTTTCGTCGAGGGCCAGCAGCCGCGAGGGATTTTTGTGCTTTGCACCGGAAGGGCCAAGCTCGCTACTTCCTCGAGGGGAGGCAAGACGGTGATTACCGCGATGTCTGGCGCTGGGGATGTTCTTGGACTGAATGCTGTAATTTCCAATCGTACGTATGAAGTGACCGCGGAAATGGTGGAACCCGGGCAGGCCAACTTCATTACGCGAAAAGACCTGCTTGAATTTCTGAAAGAGCATGGGGAAGTGGCGCTGCGAGTCGCCGAGCAGCTCAGCCGAAACTACTACACCGCTTACGAAAGCATCCGTATGCTGGGGCTGTCAGCTTCTCCGGCTGAGCGACTGGCGAAACTGCTGTTGTCGTGGGCGTACGATCCAGATCACGAAGACGCTGCTCAGCTGCAACTTACTATCACCTACGAAGAGATAGCGGAGATGATCGGCACGACGCGCGAAACCGTTAGCCGGCTTTTTCCGATTTTAAAAAGAAAGAACTCCTGCACGTAAACGGCAGCAGAGTTGTCATTCGGAATAGATCGGCGATCGAAAAACTGATTAGCAGCTAGTCTATTCCTGGAGTCTTTGCCGCCGACCTCCCTTTGACGTGCAGTCAATCCCCGCCCCCAGCAGACTTTCAACAAGGTTAATCAAAAACCTAGCGGCCGCGCCCACAAAACATACCGCTCAAAAAAATTTCACCTGCCCGGCAAAGTGCTGGGTTAGCCCGTCGCGTTAATGTCACGACGCCAATTTCCAAGTTAATTCCACTGCGGAACGACGCCCTTCCTGATGATTTCCGGTTTTTTGCTCCAGCGATCCTAATGTGATCATGATCACGCAAGCGCGTGTGCCCGGCCACAGACGACGGCCCGTGAATTTCAGACAATAAACTGCGAAAGAATTTGTAGGTACTAGGCCTTTAAAGTGGAGGACACAATGCGTTCAAGGATTTCGGCAATTATAGTTCTCGCGATCGCGCTTTTAGGATTTACCCTCCCCGGCAGTGCAATGCCGAATTTCGCCCGTAAATACGGAGTACCCTGCAATACCTGCCACACGACAATTCCGCGCCTTAACGAGACCGGCTACAAGTTCCGCGCTGCCGGATTCCGCCTGTTGGAGGAAATCGGGAAGCCCGACGAGAAGAGATTCGAATTCGGCGATTATTTTGCTGGGCGCCTGCAAGCGCGATACGATACTCAAATCACGAACCAGCCGAACGGAGCTCCTGTCGCCAACGTAATTGGTGGAGTGGCCGGCCCCCGAACTACGACGAACGCGTTAAGCTTCCAGGAATTCACTCTTTATCCTCATCCTCTTACTGGCTCCTGGGGAAAATACCTGGGTTCGCTGGCAGAGCTGTCGACTTCACCCGAAGATGTTTTTGAAATCGAGAATGCGTACGTCCGTTTCGTCTTCGGCAACTCGGACAGGTTTTTTACTGCTCGAGTCGGGATCTTCCACCCGTGGGAAGGCTTCGGGGCTTCCGACCGCCCGTTCAGCAATGCGCGTCCTTTCTTTCAGACGGCTCCTATTTCTGCGGGTGGCAGAGCCATACCGTATGTCTTCCAGTCCTGGGGCCTGGATGAGGCGGGCATAGAGATTGGCGAAGACATCAAGAAGCTCTCCCTGCGTGCCGCGGTATTAAACGGCACGCTGGTCCGGTGGGAGGACGATCCGAACAGTTTTCTGCCATTCCCCGCGCAAACCGGGCCTTGGAAGGGTGCGAACCAGGCTGTCTCGGCCTTGACCAAGCCATTTGATTCGCCGCTCACAGCACGCCCGACTTCTCGGCCAATGCCACCTACATTCTTCATCCCGAAGGCGGTGGAATCACGCTTCTCTACTATCGTGGCAATGTTGCGACACCGACTCACTGCACTGACGGAACCGTGATCGGAAAGACCAATCCTATGACCGGCGATGCCTGTGGCGTCACCGCAGCCTCGGCAGCTTCACCCTACGGTAGTGTAGGCAATACTGATTTTGATCTTTCCAGAGCCACCGCGTTTCGCAATAACTTTGATCGGATCGCGCTCTATGCGTCCTATCCGATGGGTCACTTCCTGGCCCAGGGAGGCGTGCAATACGGACGGGATACGATACCTGTCGACGTGGTTTTGTTTCCTGTGGTGGCGACGCTGAAAAAGTTCGATAGTAAGGGCGCCTTTGCCGATGGTAGCTATGCTTTCAGCGACTATGTAACCGCCGGAGCCCGGTACGATTGGTATAAACCCAGGTTTGCGGCTGCGACGTTTAATAGCCAGTGGGCTATCACGCCTTACGTGAATATCCCATTACAAAATGGGTTTCAGATTATCGCCGAGTACCAACACCGGGACTTCCAGCTTAGCGCGTCAAACCATCGACAGAACGATACATTCCAAGCGAGGATTATCTTTATTAAATGACATTCGGACCGGATTGATATGGCGGCGAGGCGGCTCGCTGGTAGCCCCTTGCCTTAATTCCTTATTTTTGCAATCGGAGCAACGGGCTACGACGCAGGAACTTTATGACGTTCAGGAGGAAAAAAATGTGGCTATCCGTTAGGATTATGGCGATCTGCGGACTCGTGTATGCCTTAAATTTGAGGGCGGAAGAGGCGCCAGGCGCCGCCGTTTACCGCAGTAATTGTGTCATCTGTCACGGAGGAGACGGCAGTGGCAACACAGCCCTGGGGAAAAAATATAAAGTTCGGGACTTGAAATCGCCCGAAGCACAAAAAGCAACGGATGCAGAATTGTCCGAACTTATTTCAAAGGGAAAAAAGCCGATGCCCGGGTTCGCCAGCCGGTTGAAGGACGATCAAATCCATCAGTTAATTTCCTATGTGCGCGAACTCGGGAAGAAGAAATAAGAATGAGTTCTGACCCAGAACGGCGGTCTATTGTGCCCAACCGGCGCTCTTTCCTCGCTGGCTTAGTGGCTGCTGGGAGTGCCGCAGTCGGGGTGCTGCTCGCAGTTCCGCTGATCCGGTTCACCTTGCATCCAGTGCTGACCAGCACCACGGAGAAATCCTGGTCAAAAGTAGGGAACATCGATGAGTTTCAAACCCCCGACGTGCCGGTAATGAAGCTGGTTAGCATCGAGCAGCGGGATGGCTGGCGCAAAAGCATTGCGCAGAAGCCGGTTTATGTCACCCGGAATGGCAAGGGGGAACTGATCGTCTTATCGGCCGTGTGCACCCACCTGGGATGCAGTATTCCCTGGGTCGGAAAAGAAAAGAAATTCATTTGTCCCTGTCACCTGGGCATGTTTGCTTCAGATGGGCGGTTGATCTCAGGCCCCCCGCCCCGCGACATGGATCGCCTGGAGACCAAGGTGGAAGATGGCGTCCTCAAAACGCAATACCAATTCTTCCGCCAGCTCACGCGTGGCAAAGAGGAACTCGCCTGATGCAAACGAATCCTCTGCAGAAAACTGGTTTTCGCGCATGGCTTGACCGGCGCACCGGGCTGGATTCCTTTCTACATCACGCATTGGACGAGCCGATTCCCGGGGGCGCAAAAATCGCCTACGTTTTCGGCTCGGGGCTACTCTTCCTATTTCTCTCGCAGGTCGTGAGCGGTGTATTCCTGGCCATGTACTATGTTCCATCGGCCGACCACGCCCACACCACTGTTGCCTACATCGCGAAAGAGGTAACCGGCGGCTCATTCCTGCGCAGCATTCATGCTTACGGATCCAGTGCCATCATCATCGTGCTGCTGCTGCATATGATTCAGACTTTTTTTACGGCTCCTACAAAGGGCGCCGCGAGTTGGTGTGGGTGGCGGGATGCGTTTTGCTCGCGCTGATGCTGGGCATGGCGTTCACCGGCTATCTGTTGCCCTGGGACCAGAAGGCCTACTTCGCGACCGCGGTAGGGACCAACATTTTGAGCGAAGTGCCGATGGTCGGGAATGCATTGAAGCGGCTCCTGCGCGGCGGAACTGAGATGGGAACGCTCACCCTCTCCCGTTTTTTCGTGCTGCATGTGTTTCTGATTCCGGCTTGCATTTTTGCCTTCGTCGCCGTGCACGTGTATTCGTTTCGCAAGGCCGGCGCCGCTGGGCCGGCGACAGAGGATCCAACTAATTCCGGATTGCCCTCCGAGCCTTTCTATCCCAAGCAGCTGGGGCCAAAGGCGGACCCCTCCGACACTCACTTTCTGCCACGTCCGGAGTGGTACTACATTCCGGTGTTCCAGTATCTGAAATATTGGCATGGTTCGACGGCTGTCATGGGAATCCTCGTCCTCCCTGGACTCCTGGGAACCCTGCTCGTCGCACTCCCATTTTTCGACCGTAGCCTGGAACGCCGTCCTTGGAAACGTCCTATCAGCGTAGGATTGTTCACGATTGTTCTTCTCGGTCTCGGTGGGCTCGGCTTCGCCAGTCATCGCGAAGACATGCGCAGTCCAGGCGTCGCCGCCCAATTGAAGACTCAACAGGAAGAGACGGCGGAATTCATGAAAGCGAAGTTTGAGCCGGAGCTTTCCGGCGGGTCACTTGCGGCAGAAAACAGGGCGCTTGGCAATCCGGAAGCAACGAAGGGGAAGGCGATCTTCGAGCGAGAAAACTGCAATGCGTGCCACGGCGATGAGGGCATGGGAACTGCAGCCGCGCCCAAACTGGTGGGGGTGGGAAACAACTTCGATTCCGGCAAGCTGGAAGGGCTGCTGCGGCACCCCACCGCCAAGATGACGGCGGGAGGAATGTCGGCTGTAGAGCTCAAAGCTGATGAAATGAAAACTCTGGTCGCGTACCTCCAAAGTCTTAAGTGACCGGAACCTGCTCGAGCTCACAAATGCGATGGCGGCCATCGGGTTAGGATTTCTTCCGTTTCTGCTGGTGTGCTCCAGCGATAGAGCGAATCAATCGTGACTTCCTTTTCCAATAGAACAAAACGACAGGGTGTCTGTTAGTCGCGGTATTGCGCGGGCACAAAGTTCATCAGCCAGCAATCTTGGCAGAGATTCGATCGCGTCCGGTCCGAAAAATTCGGGCAGCTCGGGGACTCCTCAAATACATACGGAGCACGCCACGGAGACCGTGCGCTACGCCGGTATCCTCCGCTCTTGACAAATTCCAACTCGGACTTCAAAACTTTTATTAGAGTTCGGCGATTGTTCTCCATAACTAACCTCGTACCCAGCATCCCAAATTTGCACGTGCCAGACTAGGGCGCCCATCACCCTAACCAGTGACGGAAATCACACATTTTGAACCGTTTGCGGAGCTGCTGAGCTCAGAGCTGGAATGTGAAATGCTCATCGCCGGGCCAATGTCCGCCAGTCGGCACCCGCTCAGCTCTTGACTCGCATTCGCCCTTCGGTTAGCCCTACTGGTGCTCGCTGTCCGCTAAACAGCGTTCGGCGCATATCCCACCAACTTAGGTCGTCAAAGTGCTTTACAATATGTCTAACGGAGTATTGGCAGTGACCTCTAGCTCCACAGGCGCGAAGCACAAGCCCGTCTTGGATGAGGCGGGATTTGAGGAGTTACTGGCGGCAGCGTACGTGTTGCAGCAGCATAACGACGTGTTGCGCACTAAGATCTCGCTTCCTCACCAGCCTGACCCGGCCGACGGCCTGGCACAGACTTTAGGACGAAGCTTTATCCCCCTTGAGCAGGACACGCCTTTCGCAGGTCGTAAAGATCGGGCGGTGCGGCCAACTTTCGGTACGCCCTTTACCAATGCAGATCTGACCATTTGCCGCGTCTGCGGTCGCCAATTCGAGGCAGATGAGGAATTCTGCGGCGGCTGCGGGCTACCGAGAGCTGCCGAGTTTCCCTCTCAGGATCTCCAAGGCAAGTGGGCTTCGCTGTGGTACATGCAGAAGGCACAAGACTCTCCGCCCCCAGAACTGCCCTCGCCTCCTCCTTCCCTGCGGAAGATAGAAATCGGCCCGGTGGGCAGGGGGGCCGAATATGGGTCCTCGAGCCACATCGCAGCAGAGCGATTATGGGCAACCAGTGTGGAGTCCTTGCCGGTCCACCAAGGATCCTGCGGCACCGCGGATGCGAGCCCTGCAGCATCCGGCAAACAATCTGACGACCACATCAACACTATGCTTTCCCCGCAGCCTTGGTACGCAGTGCTGGCGGATGGGCTACTCGTCAGGATCAAGGCTTTGCCGACCCTCGTATTAACCACACAATCACGGCACGCCGGGTTGGCAGTTACGTGCGCAGCGCTTGTGCTATCCCTGATAGTTTGGGGTTTGTGGCCTGCTCGTTCGCCTGCTCAATCGCAGCTCTCATGGTTTCAATCATTACTGGTAGAGGTTGGAATGGCGGAGGTTCCCGCCCGCGTCCCCTCGTACTCCGGTAATCCCGAAGTACGTGTATGGGTGGACGTACATACTGCCCTTTACTACTGTACGGGATCGGATCTCTACGGCAAAACTCCCGGCGGCCGCTTTAGCTCACAGAAGACCGCACAGGAAGACCAGTTCGAGCCTGCCTCGCGCGTCGCGTGCGAATGAGAAAGCCTGACTCTATCGAATCAGGCCTTACAGGGAAGGATCCTCGGCTGTTAACTTCTAGTGGCTCTGTGCCAGCACCAATCCTTCGTGCCTGCGGGCTTCGTACCAAAGAGCCAGTTCTACACGGTTCCAGAGCCCCAGTTTGTCGTAGATCGTCCGGAGATAGTTTTTGATGACGTGCTCGGTTGTGCCAATTTCGTTGGCGACTTCTTTATTTTTAAGTCCCTGGGCGACGAGTTCGATGACGCGCTGCTCGCGTTCGCTGGGGTATCCGTGGTGCTTGCCTCTGAACATAGCTCTCTCCTGTATAAAAGTGTCGCCAACTTTACCCGTTTGACTCCGCCATGAATACCAAAACGCATGAACAAACGGTTGAAGTGTGCTTTCACCGTTCGTCGCGCCATCTTTAGTTGCTTGGAGATCTCGTCATTGTCGCAGCCCTGCAAAAGCAGTTCCGCTACCTGCCGCTCTCGCGGCCTCAATGATTTTTCCCCCATCAAAACTCCCAACTTTTTACTGGAATGAATGACAGCGTGGGTCCCACTAAGCGGGAGCCAGCTAACAATTAACTACTCGAGGTAGTACCCCTATTCATTGCATCTCGCCTGCCAAGCTGCTGTACTTCCACTGAGGTAAAACGCTTAAATTTCGTCTTTTATTGTCCCGGTCGTTCCTAGTTCTTCCGCGCTTGGCGCCAAATGCGGGGGATTATTCCCTCCAGAAAGCTAACAAAACACTATGAAAAGACATAGACGGCTCCCCGACGCCCGTACTTGGGAATTGAATCTTAGTGGGCAGGAAGCAGATTCGTGATTGCCGCAGGCTATCGGAATGTGCATCCTTGGGTTTTGTAAGTAAAACACCTTAGGTCAATTTTGCTTGCCCGGCTCGAGCATTCGGAACTTATTACACTTTCGGGCCATAGACACGAGGTGGCGTCGGCTGCCTCCCATCCTGGCCGCCGGAGGGAACTATCTCAAAGGGTTCAGCTCTGAGGGGTAATTGCACGATGGTAGGATTCATCTTCGAACCCTTCATCATGACCGAATACTGCGACGTGGCTGTCCCCGTGCCGCTCGACATGGTCTTTACCTATCGAGTGCCCGGCAGTCTTCGTCTACAACCCGGCGCCCGCGTGCTCGTGCCCTTCCGCCAGCAACGGACAGTAGGTGTTGTGACCGAATTGCATAATCGTGCTCCGCAAGTCTCGGCCAAGAATGTAATCGAAGAGCTTGATACCGATGCTCCTGCCCTGACACATGAGTTGTTGAAGTTGGCGCGATGGATTAGCGAATACTATCTGGCTGCCATCGGAGAAGTATTGCGTGGCATGCTCCCGCTGAATGCGGAATTCCGCCGAGCGGTGGTGTATCGCATCGCGGATGAAGGACACTTGGAGCTGTACCTTGCGGGCAGCGTGGGGTCGTCGGCAAGGTCGAGGAAAACGCCGCAAGATCAGGACGCCGAGTACCGGGTGCTGGGTTATCTGGCGGCGCACGAGCAAAGTCGGGAACAAACATTGCGGGGTGCGACTCGAGTCTCGCGTGCGCTTCTCGATGGCATGGTGCGAAAGAAGTGGATTGCTCGCGAAGACGCATCGCACGCGGCCGAGGCTTCGAGAGTCGGGCAAGTCGCGGTGCTCAAGCATGCCGAAGGCCAACTGAATGCGAACCAGAGACTGCTGGTCGAAACGCTGGCTGGCGCGAGCGGCCGGGTTGCGGTCGAGCATCTGCGGGAACTCGATGTTCCGCGAAGCACTCTGGGCACCCTGGTCAAACGCGGATTAGTGGAGATGGTCGAGGAGCCGCTGGAGCTATCCCGATCAGCAGTGCCCGCACGCAGTCTACGTGCGGATTTCGATTTTAATCCGGCACAACTCGGCGCGCTGGAGCGGATCCGCGGCGCAGTCGATGCGGGGGCCTTCGGCGGCATTCTGCTGCATGGCGTGACCGGATCCGGCAAGACCGCGGTTTACTTGGCGGCCATGAAATCCGTGCTGGACGCAGGACGCTGTGCGATTTTGTTAGTGCCGGAGATTGGACTCACGCCGGCAGTAGCAGCCGACGTGCATGCAGTGTTCGGAGATGAGGCCGCACTTTTGCATTCCGGCTTGTCGGACAAAGAGCGGGCCGAGCACTGGCACCGCATCCGGCGGGGCGATGCGCGGGCGGTAGTGGGGACACGTTCCGCGGTTTTTGCTCCAGTATCGAAGCTAGCGCTGGTGATTGTCGACGAAGAGCAGGATTCTTCTTACAAGCAGGAAGAAACTCCTCGGTACCATGCGCGCGATGTGGCAGTCATGCGGGCAAAATTCTCGGATGCCGTAGTGGTGCTGGGTTCGGCGACTCCTTCGCTGGAGTCGTACTTCAACGCGAAGAGAGGCCGTTACGCGCTTCTCGAAATGCCGGATCGTGTAGAGAAGCGTTCGCTGCCGGAAGTTGAGCTGGTTGACATGCGGCAGGAATTTCAGGAAACGGGCCACGAGCAGGTGATCTCGCGCAAGCTGATCGAAGAAATCCAGTTGCGCCTGGAGCGCAAAGAACAGGCGATGGTGCTGCTGAACCGTCGCGGATACTCTCCGGTGGTCTTGTGCCGGACCTGTGGCAAGACCCTCGAATGCCGGAACTGCGCCATTGCGCTCACTCATCACAAGATCAAGCGCCGCATGGAATGCCATTACTGCGCTTTCATGGCCCCGGTTCCGAAGAATTGCGGATCGTGTGGGAGTGAGTACGTCTATTTTCTCGGCACCGGATCAGAAAAATTAGAAGAGTTGCTGCACGGATTGTTTCCTCAGGCGCGAATTGCGAGGCTCGATCGTGACACCGTTCGCAGCCATGCCGATTTCGAGCGCGCGCTAAACGCCCTGAATGCCGGCGAACTCGACCTGCTAGTCGGCACCCAGATGATCGCCAAAGGGCACGACATTCATGGGGTCACGCTCGTCGGGGTTGTCGGCGCTGATATGGCGCTCGGGATGCCTGACTTCCGCGCCGCCGAGCGCACGTTTCAGTTGCTCACTCAGGTCGCTGGACGCGCCGGACGCGGCCAGATCGCAGGCAAAGTCGTGCTGCAAACTCTGTTCCCCGAGCACTATGCCGTGCAGTACGCCGCGCAGCACGATTTCTCAGGTTTCTATGAAAAAGAACTCCGTTTCCGGAGCTGGATGCACTATCCGCCCTACAGCTCCCTGGCAAATGTGATGGTCCGCAGCGCGAAACTTGACGAAACGCTCAGGTGGGCAGGAGCGCTTGGCCGCTGGTTCGAGAAAACGCGCCATGAAGGAGTGCGCGTGCTCGGTCCCGCTGCCGCCCCAATCGAGCGGCTAAAGCGGGACTACCGCTACCACTTCATCTTAAAATCTTCCAGCCGGCAAAAGCTGAATTCGCTGTTGCGAGCAATGCTGGCGCAGGCGGCGAAAGAAAAACTCCCGAGGACGAACGTGGTTGTGGATGTGGATGCGTTGTGGCTGATGTGAGGGCGTCATTGGGCGTTGGTTGTTGGCCTTGAATCCAGGTCATGGGTGAGTCATCGGAGGGGTGAACGATGGCTCGCAGGTTTCGTGCGAGACGTGAGGCTTTCGCACTTGTTATCCTGAGCGGAACAGACCGATTCGCGAAGCGAATCAGTCTGCGGAGTCGAAGGATCCCATACAAATTAGCGCGAGCACAGGCGCAGACGAGAATTCTTACGCCGGGGTAGCAGCATCAGAGAATGTCTTTTGAAGTTCATGGTGGCGTGACGTAAAGCAGGCTCTTCGACTGCGTTGTCGTTCGCTTCCCGAACGGCACTTCGCTCAGGATGACAGTTTTGGTGGAGACACTAGTCCTTTTCTGCGCAAAAACTCGCTCGCCACTTCCTTCACATCCCGCTTCTGGCCATCCACTTCGTAGTTGAGCTGGCGCATTTCGGCGTCGGTAATATTTCCAGCGAGTTCAGTCAGAGCCTGCCTTACTTCCGGATGCTCCGCCAGCGTCTGCTCGCGAACGACCGGCACAGCCTCATACGGTGGGAAGTAGTGTTTGTCATCTTCGAGGACAAATAGATCAAGGGCGGGGATGAGGCCGTCGGTCATGTTGCCGGCGATGAGGTCAACCTGATGGTCTTTCAGAGCGCGGGTGAGCAAGCCGAGATCCATGATGCGCGGCGAGGCGGCAAAACGCAGGCTGTAAGTCGCGGCCAAGCCCTTGTAACCATCAGGACGCTCCATGAACTCGTAGCCGAAACCGGCGCGCCATTGCGGAGTGTAGGCGGCGGCTTGAGAGAGCGTTTGAAGATGCAAGCGGCGGGCATCGTCGCCGCGGACCTCGATGGCAAAAGTGTCATTGAAGCCGAGTGGCGGTCCTAGCGTCAGATGAAACTGCCGCTCGTATTTCGACTTGACACGATCGTAAACGGCTCTGCGGTCGGAGGCGGGCACTTCGCCTCCGCTCGGAGCAAGAGGCTGCTTCAGTACCGCAGTGAGCGCGGTGCCGGTGTACTCGGGATAGACATCGATGCGTCCGGCGAGAATGCTCTGGTGGGCAATGTAAGTCCCGCCAAGATAAAACCGTCGCTCTACGGGAAGATGAGTTTTGTTTTCGATCTGCTGGGCGATGATTTCTCCGAGGATGATCTGCTCGGTGAAGTTCTTGCATCCGACGACAATGTGCTGGCGGTGGTCGCAGGCGGGGAAAAGGGTGAGCGCAAACAGAATTGTAGAAATCGAAACTACGCAAGAGAACCTATTTGTCATTCCGAAACCACTTTCCAGGGTGAAGGTCCCGCTTGCGCCGTCCGACAGCAGGTTCCTCGTGCGCCGGGCTTGGTCTGCGCCTCGGAATGACATCGCGTGCTGTTGCATTGTTCTTTCACGGCAACGGTCTGACGAAGTACGCATCGGTCACGCGGGCCGCTGCGGCGCGATCCGTTTCTCCAGCCAGCCCAAGCCGACATCAGCGGCTAGTGCCATGATCGCGGCTGGAATTGCGCCGGCGAGAATGACGGCATTGTTCACCATTGCCAGTCCGCGAAAGATCAGTTCGCCGAGGCCACCTGCTCCAATCGCGGCGGCGATGGTCGCAAGTCCCACGCAGATAACGACCGCAACCCGAACTCCCGCCAGAATCACACTGGCAGCAAGTGGAAGCTCGACCTTGTACAGAAGCTGCCAGTCCGTCAGCCCCATGCCACGCGCAGCCTCCACGATTGCATGGTCCACCCCTTTGATTCCGGCGTAGGTGTTACGAATGAGGGGCAACAGGGCATACAGCGTCAGCGCCAGTATTGCCAGCCGGCCGGCACGGTCGCCAATCCACGGCGCGGGCAGCAGGAACCCAAACAGCGCCAGGCTGGGCACGGTCTGAATAATGTTCGCAGCCGCGATCACCGGCTTGTGCAGTGCGGGCTTGCGGGTGATTAAGATGCCCAGCGGGATCCCAACCGCCAGCGCCAGCAGCACTGAAACCCCCACCATCCACAGGTGCTCGAGCGTGAGGTCGGCGATCTCTTGCCGGTTGTGAACCACAAAAGTCCAGAAATTCATCTCCGGCCTCGTGCTTGTTCGAACGACCCTGCAAAAGCCTCAACGTACTTCGCCACCAAAGGGTCGGATGAGCTCAGGAACTGTTGCGGAGAAGAGAGTGACACGAGCCTGCCTTGTTCGAGCAAAGCAATTCTGCTGCCCAGCAGCAACGCTTCGTTGAGATCGTGCGTGACGAATAGTACGGTCTTTCCCAGCTTTTGTTGCAATGACAAAAATTCGCGCTGGAGATCGGAACGAGTGAGCGGATCGAGCGCCCCGAAAGGTTCATCCATCAAGAGTATTGGCGGGTCTGCCGCGAGAGCGCGTGCTACTCCAACCCGCTGGCGCTGGCCGCCGGAAAGCTGGTGCGGATAACGGGAAGCCAGGTCAGAGCTCAGGCCAACTAAAGTTAAAAATTTTTGAACGCACGCATTGATGCGCTCTTGAGACCACTTCTCAATCTCAGGTACCAGACCAATGTTACGAGCGACGCGGAAATGCGGAAAAAGCCCGACCTCCTGGATGGCGTAACCGATGTGGCGGCGCAGTTGCAATACGTTCCATTCGCGCGCCGGCCGGCCTTCCACGAGAAGTTGGCCAGAAGAAAATTCCAGCAGGCGATTTACCAGCTTGAGTGCGGTGGTCTTGCCGGAACCACTACGGCCAAGCAACACCAGCACTTCTCCGCGGCGGACCTCAATATTGAAGTTGTGCAGTATGGTTCGTCCGTCTGGCAGACGGTAGGAAACGTCGCGATATTCGATCACCACTTGGGAGGCGGCATCCATCGGGTCATCGGCAGCTGATCAGATATCGTACGCTTCGGCTGGCAGGCCGGTGATGCGGAGGCCGGAGTGGCCCTTGTGCCGGATGTTAAAGCCGATCAGCAGTGCCGTGATCTGCTCGACAATGCGCGCGTTTTCCAGCTTTCCGCCATCCAGTGCCCTCACGCCGGGAATTTTGCGTGCAAGTTCGCGAATAGTGCGCGCGGCTTGCTTGTCGTCGCTGCACACGATCACGTCGCAGTCAACGTCGCCATCGAGAGCCAGCAGGTCCGCTGAGACATTGTGAAATGCCGAGACCACCGCAACTCCTTCGGGCACGAGTTCTGCAGCTTGCTGCGCTGCTGATCCCTGCCAAACACCGAGGGTCCGGGTGGGGCGTCCACCCATGCTGGCTGCCAGAGGAACGGTTGTGTCCACCAGGATTTGTTCCGAGCGCAGGGCCGGCTTGAGCTGCTTGAGTATTTCTGCTTGACCTTCAAAGGGAACGGCCAGGACGACGATTTCTGCGGAGTGGCAGGCAACCTTGTTTTCCGCCCCGGAAATTGTCCCATGTGTCCTCTCGCGCAATCTGGCCGCCGCGTCTGAAGCGCGTTGTGCATCTCGGGAACCGATGACTACCGTCTCTCCTGCGTTCGCCCAGCGCCGCGCGAGACCCGATCCTTCAGGACCCGTTCCACCGATTATCGCAATGCTCACATATACTCCGGCACTCTGATTTCAGATTGTCGCATTTTTGAACCAAACCGAAACGAAAGACCAAAATGTCGTGGGAATAAGATCGTATAAGAGCCGGCCATCATCTATTGTGCCGAAAGCTAAGGCTGAAGTAGGCAGTTCCGCAACAACCCGGGTTCAGCAAGAACGATGACAATAAAAAAGGAGCCCTTGTAGGGCTCCCTTTTTCCGCGACGATGAATTGTCAGAAGCCCGGCATGAACGAGTATCCAATCGAAATCGCAAAGCGCCCGACATTCGCATTGTTGAACTCCACGTTGTTGTGGACGATGTAGTAATGCGCCTCGGGCCGGATAAAGGCGTGTCCCCAGAAGTAGTAGCGGATATCGGCTCCGAAATGCCAGGCGAAGTGATTGCTGCTTTGATAGTTGGTACAGGAAGTGAATCCGCAAGTGTAGAACGGTGTGTAGAAGCGCAGATCTTCGCCGCCGATTCCAGCCATGATGTCACCGCCGAATTTTTTACCAAACCTCGAGCCGTACACGGCGTTGAAGTCATAAAAAATCGGCCGGTAAGGTTGGGCGAGGTTGAACGACGAAACTCCATACACCGCCTGGTGCGCGCGCCAGGCAACTTCGCCGCCAAAGCCCAGATGGTGCTTCAAGATAAATATTCCGCTAAAGCTGGGATATAGTCCACCGCTCAGCGATGGAGAGGTGCTGGTCGCGGCGGGGGCCTTGATGGTGCCGAACCCAAAAGCTCCGTGGAATTCTTGCGCCTGCGCCGTGCCCACGAACGCGAGAGTGATTACAAAGACAAACAGCACTGATAACTTTTTCAAGCGTTTCTCCTGTACAGCGCGATACGCATTGATCGCGTCAAGGCCCAATCGATCATATCTGTGAAAGCCGTCTGCGTTATTACAGATAGATGCTTGCAATCTGGCAAACGGTTTCCGCAGGAGGTCAAGCTTTGACTATGCAACTCTCGATTCCGCTTCTAGAACGAAATTCACAAAGTCCGCAATAACCGATTCCGCGCCGGCGTCGAGCAACCGCTGGCTAAGTCCATTGCTTGCCACTCCGATGCAGCGCATTCCCGCCGCTTTCGCCGATTCAATACCCGCTGGCGCATCGTCAAAAGCCAGCGCTTTCTCCGGCGACACGCCTATGCGCTGACAAGCGAGGTTAAAAACCATGGGATCCGGCTTGCCTTGTTGAACATCGCTGGCCGTGATCACCGCTGCGAAGTATTCCGCCAGGCCCAGGCGCTCAATCGTCGAAAGCGTCCTAATTTCGCTCGCTGAGGTCGCTACTGCGCTCGCAATACCACACCGATGCAGCTCTTCGAGGAAATAAATCACGCCAGCAACCGGCTCAATCTGCCACTCCATGCTGCGAAAAATCTCGTCTTTGCGGCGACCATAGTGCTGCAGTTCACTCTCCGGCAAATTTCCCAGGAAATGACGCAGAATCTCCGTCCGGGTGCGCCCGTCGAGAATGAAGGAAAGCTCTTCGTTGGAAATACTGGTTCCTAGCGACCGGAAGAACTCTCGCCAGGCGTCATGGTGAGCCGGATGACTGTTGATCAGGACCCCGTCCATGTCAAAAACGACGGCTGCAATTGCCTTTGCTCTCATGCTGCCGGATCGCCCGCCAATCCCGGCCAGGTTTTCTGCGCTAATTCGTAGTTTTCCCGCGTGCCTATATCGAGAACATATTCAGGGATGCGATAGGCTCGCATTCGTCCGCCGAGTCGGGGTAGGACATCGAATCCGATGTCCGCGCCCGGTTTCTCGGGGATGGCGTCAAGAAATTCCTGGGTACCAACCATAATCCCGGCGAATGCCAGATTGCCCTTGGGAAACGCCGGTTTCTCGGTGAACTCGAGGATGGTGTCTTGGCCATCCACGGAAACGATTCCGCAGCGCAGCGGATCAGGCACCGGATACACTCCTAGCGTGGCTGCCGTGCTCGAGGAGTGGAACGCAAGCATTGATCGGAGATCGCCGCACGTAAGAACGTCGGCGTAAAGCACCCAAAATCTCTCCTCGGACTGCGTCCACTGACGGTTTGCGCGCAGAGCCCCGGCGCTGCCGACAAGTTCTTGCTCCTCCACGATAGTGACGCGCACGGCGCTTGTTTGGCTGCTAACGAAATCGGCAATAGCCATTGCGTGCGCGTGGGTATTCACCAGAACATCCGCGATACCGTAACTTTGGCACAGAGAAAGCCATATTCCCAGCAAGGGTCTGCCTCTGATAGGCAAGAGACACTTGGGAACAGAGTCCGTGTACGGCCTCAGGCGCGTGCCGCGACCTGCTGCCAGCAGGAAAGCCCGCATACCTTTAAAAAGAAGAAACCATGGGGACGAAGGTCCAGCGCGATGCACTGTGCTCGTCGTTGTCGATAAATGGATCGTTGACGATTACTTGCGCGCCTTGAAAATCGAAGTTGAATGTCATTTCCCGAACTCCTCGTTCAGCGAGAGCCTGGCGGACGCGATCATGCGCGGAGGGCTCGCTAAACAAAAGCAGAAACCCGCCGCCTCCTGCGCCAGTGATTTTCCCCCCGAGTGCTCCGTTCCTGAGTGCGATTTCATAAAGGTCATCGATTCGCGAGGTTGAAATCTTCACAGAGACCTGTTTCTTTGCTTCCCAGGACTCATGCATAAGGGAAGCGAAGTGGCCAAGGTTGCCAACCTGCAGCGATTCCCGCATTCGATACGCCAAGCCCTTGATCTCGTGCAATGCCTCTGTCGGTTTCCTGCGCTGTTCCTGGGTAAAGCGTTCCTGCTCCGCCAAAATACCCCACGAATGATGGGCGGCGCCGGTGTAGAACAGGAGCAGGCTATTCTGCAGTTCGGTCATGACTGCAGGATTGAGGTTGATGGGCTCCACTCTGGTGCTACCGTCCGCCAGGAACTCGATAAAGTTGAGCCCTCCGAAAGCTGCCGCATACTCGTCCTGCTTGCCGACATGTCTTCGCAGGACATTACGGGCTATGTGAAAAGCCCGCTCGGCCAATTCGTACTTGGAGAGCGGAATCTGCAGGTAACTCGTAACCGTCTTGAGCACGTTCACGCAGACGCTGGCCGAAGATCCGAGACCGGTCCCGGGTGGTATCTCAGATGCCAGAAAAAGGTCCACGTACATTTCGTGCTCCAGGTCTTTGAGCACGGCAACTGGAATTTCGACTCCACTGTCCTGGGTCTCGAGCGCCGAGAAATTGCGCCAGCTTTCGCATACACGCAGGTCGGAAGAAATAATCTGGATGCACTGGTCCAGGCGCCTCCCCAGCGTGGTATAGAAATATTTATTAATTGCGGTGCTTAGAACTGCTCCCCCGTACCGCTGGTAGTAGGCGGGGAGATCAGTGCCACCACCGCCAAAACTAATCCGGACTGGGCTGCGTACGATGAGCATGGGGAAATAAACCGTTGATGGGCTGGATTACGTCGGGATTCGTGTCCGGCTTTTCTCGTTGAGCGCGGGACAAGACGCGCAGGAGCAGTGTCGAGAGTGTCTGAAGAAGAAGAGAGATATCCCAAAGCAGATACGGGCCCATCACGTACTGCAAATCGAAGCGGCTTTTTTCCTCAGAAGAGCTGTGTTCTCGCAAGCCATGAACCTGCGCCAACCCGGTCATGCCGGGCTTCACCCGCAACCGGCGCTGCTGCCACTCCGAGTACCGACTGGAGCGCCGGGGAGACTCCGGCCGCGGTCCTACAAGGCTCATCTGCCCGCGAAGCACATTCCAGAGCTGCGGCAATTCCGTAACGCTCACGTGTTCGAGCAGGCGCTCAAATTTGCTGGCCTGCGGCACTGGCCGTTGCACATTCAGCCGTAACATCTGAAAGGGAACACCGTACTGACCGCTTCGTGTTTCCCAACGCAGCGCCGATTGTTTCTTTAGAAGCAGAATCACGCTGATCGGCAGCAGCGCCACCGAGCACGGAATCAGCAATAGGGCAGACGCAACTACGTCCAGCAATCGCTTGAGTACCAAATAACGTGGCCGCAGCCCAGGTTCCCGCAACTGCAGCAGTGGGAGTCCATCCAAGCTGATCAGATTCGGCTTCGAGGCATAAAGTTCGTATGGTTCGGGAACCACGCTAATTTCGAATCCCGTGTCACGCAGGCGGCCAATCACGGTGCGAATCTCGGGGGTCAGTGGTTGGGGCAAAGCCACGATCACTTCGTTTACCCGCCATCCCTGCAGCAGATCGAAAATTGCGAAGGTGGAGAGTTGAGAGCTTTCCTGGAGGGGGGTTCCGGTAAACTCTTCAGTGTTTTGGCTGGGGAACAGCAGCCCCACTACCTTGCACAACATTTCAGGATGCTGCTCCATCTTGGCGACAATTTCTTGCGCGACGCGGCCGCTCCCCAAAACCACCACCCGCCAAACGTCCCCCCCGCGGTGCTTGCGGCGCAACATCATCCGCGCCCCGCACCTCATCCCAATGAAGCCGGTTCCCAGCAAAACGGTAAAATAAGTGAGTGCCAGGCGGGAGACATAGCTCCGCGTGAAGTATCCGATTGCTGTCAGCAGTGCCAGGGTGAGTCCGGTGCCTAACAGGAGATGAGACAAAACCGCGGAAAGCCGCCATCCCCCCCGAAACCCATCCATGGGCATAAAAAGTGAAAGCGCAATCCACGCGCCGCAAGCAGTGAAGATGAATGGCAATAGGGCGCGAATGGCTGCTCGCTCGTCGGACTCCCATGTCAGCCCAAAGCGCAAAAAGTCGGCCCCGAAGAATGCACATGCTATCCACAGCAGATCGGCTAGAAGGATCCATCTTTCCAGCTTGCGAGTGTTCATTTTCCCGCCATTCGCTTTACTAGTGCCGGCCCCATCCTGGCATACGTCGCGTTCCCCTCGCCGATCTTTGCGCGAATGCAGGTGAACACCGCATGGGCGATGCAGAGATGCAGGTCTTCGATGATCTGCATATTGTCGCAAGGAACCACAACACAGGCATCGCACAGGGCCAGCATTCTGCCTCCGGAAAATCCACTAATGCCAATTGTGATCAGACCGGCCTGCTTTGCTTCCCTTAAAGCCCTGAGCACGTTAGGCGAGTTGCCACTCCCACTGATGGCAAAGGCCACGTCTCCCGCACTAGCGAAGTTGGCCAGCTGTTCTGAGAAAATGCTCTCGTACTGCGAATCATTTGCCCAGGCGGTCATTAGAGGTACGTTGTCCGTGAGCGCCAACACCCGGAATCTCTGCCGGGAGCGATCCACCGTACCCTTGCCCAGATCACAGGCGAAGTGGGACGCGAGCGCAGCACTACCTCCATTTCCAAAGATAAAAACTGCGCTCCGTTTCTCGTAAGCTTCGAACAGCAGGTCAGAAACGCGATCAATCTGGGCGAAGGGAATGTTTTTGAGGGTCTCTGAGAGAAGCTCAAAGTAAGACAGGGAATTTGCGATCGAACTCATTTTATATAAGGAAGAGGAATCGGCTTGGGAGGTTGCTACGCAAAGATGAAGAAGATTCAGAGGCGGACGAGTTGCGGGTTCAACTTGCAGTGGGCAAGACAACCCCGGCTTTCTTCATTTGCGAATAGGCATCAGGGACCCCGGCGGGAATTCCTCCTTGAATTTCGAGCCAGGCAAGGAAATCGTCGAGAATGTCGTCGAGATCCCGTTGAGACCTCCAGCCTAATGCTGAGAGCTTTTGCACGCTCGATACACTGCTCCGGTTATCGCCCAACCGGTATTCACCCGTGGTTTCCACCGTACATCCGGTATTCAGCTTTCTTGAAACTGCGTGGGCATAGTCCAGCACGGTCGTTCTGCTGCCGCTGCCGACATTGAACGACTGAAAATTAGCGTCATCCTTATGCAGTACCAGCATATTTGCCTCTACGACATCAGCAATGTGCACGAAATCGCGCGTCTGAAAGCCGTCTTCGTAAATGATCAACGGCAGCTGCTGTTTGGCGCGGCTAAAGAAAATCCGGCATATTCCGGAATAGTGATTGTGCAAAGATTGTCGTGGACCCTGCGTAATCGAATACCGCAGCGCGACCGTGGGGATGCCGTGGAGCCAGCCCAGTCCTAGCGCGCTTTTTTCCTGGGCCAGTTTGGATACAGCGTATTGGTTGAACGGGTTAGTGTGCCCTTCAGAAAGTAACAGTGAGGTTGCGCGTCGTGCGCACTGCGGGCACGAGATTTCCCACTCACCGGCGGCCAGCTGTTCACGCGAGCGGGGCTGGGGAAGAAAAAAATCGTGCTCCGGACACTTATATTGCCCCTCGCCGTAAACTGCCTGGGAGGACGCCACGATCACTTTTTTTACCGGCAACCGTTCCTGCAAGATCAACTCATACAACAGCGCCGTACTGACAGCGTTCACATGCATAAAACGCGCAAAATCGGGCATGTAATCCTGATAAGCAGCCTGGTGTGACACGATGTCGGCTCCTTGCAGCGCATGCAGCAGCGCGGCGCGATCGGTGACATCGCCCTCGATGAATTCGACTTTGTCTGAAATGTAAGCAGGCATGCCCGCAGGATGGATCTTGGGGTCGAGGTTGTCCAGGACGCGCACTTGGAAGCCATCGCGCAAGAACCGATCCGCGAGATGGCCGCCAATAAATCCAGCGCCGCCCGTGATTAAAACGCGAGCCATTTCAGAATTCCTCCACAATCTATTTGCCGGAACCGGCGAACACCGCCGATACCGTCTTCAACAGGATTTTCACATCCAGCCACAACGACCACTCGCGAATGTATTCAACGTCCATGGCCACCCACCGGTCAAAGTCATTAACTCGATTTCGTCCGTTCACCTGCCAGAGGCAAGTGATCCCCGGGGTCACAGCCAGCTTCTGCTTTTGAAAGTCGGTGAAGTGCGCGTACTCAGTTGCCAGCGGGGGGCGAGGACCCACCATGCTCATGTCGCCCTTTACCACACTATACAGCTGCGGAAGTTCATCCAGGCTGTACTTGCGCATCCAGCGCCCCACGCGCGTTACCCGCGGGTCGTTCGTGAGCTTGAACATCGGGCCGGTCATCTCGTTCAGCTGCTCGAGGTCTGCCTTGAGCCTGTCGGCGTTCGACACCATGGATCGGAATTTATAGCCGGTGAAAGGACGCCCGTCTTTCCCCACCACTTTCCAGGGATAAAAGATGGATCCCTTGGATGTGAGCTTGACCAGCATGGCTAGGGCAATAAGTAGAGGAAACAGCGCCACCAGCAGGGTCGCCGATGCAGCTACGTCAATGCCTCGTTTCACCGCAGTCTGCACGGGATCTCGCCAATTGTGTGACAGCGTGTGAGTTCCACTTATTTCTTGCGTCCAGGTTGCCATTTTCAGGACTCGAAAGGCTTCGCCAGTTCGGAAGAAGGCAGCGATCGGTGTCGTTTCGCGGCCCGGAGGTAAAGCTCCTCGTGCTTCTGCACCACCTCATCCCATCGATATTGGTCCTGAGCGCGCAGTGATGCCTTTTTGCGATACTCGGCAACCAGTTCAGGATGGTCGAGCAGCATTGTGAGCTGCCGTGCCAGATGGGAATGTCCGTCGCTGCCGCGAAAGGAAAAACCGCAGTCTCCAATTACCTCGAGATTAGAAGGGGTATCGTTTACCAGCACGCAGTTCCCGAAGCCCATAGCTTCGACCAGCGCCGGATGCGTCCCTCCGACCTCATCCGGGAGCACGAATAGATAAGCATGCTGCTGCAATTGGGCGTAGCCGTCGCCATAGACTCCGCCGGTGAAAAGAATGCGGGGGTCGCGAGTCACCTTTAAACCCCGAACGTACTCGTGTTCCCAGGGATCATCACCGACTACCACCAAGCGCTTACAGGTCTGTAACTGCTCAAATGCGCGGACAAGATGATGAACGTTGTTCTCGGGGACAAGCCGTCCCACGAACAAGACATAGTCACGAGGCCGTAAGCCAAATTGATCGAGAATGTCCTGCTTTTGCGTCCGCTGCTCTCGCATGCCATAGGTGATACACGAGGTCGGCGTCGCGTACTGGCCCAGGTAGTACTCAGCTACTTGATGGGAATCGGAAATGAGTTCGTGACAAAACCGGACGGCAAGGCGTTCCGAGATGCGCAAATACCACCTCGCAAAGCGGCCCCACTTAGCACGCTGCCAGTCGGTACCGTCCACCGAACAAACAATTTTCTTGCCCAATAGCCGTGGCAAGGGAGCGAACAAGGTAGCTCCGGTAGTGAAGTAATGGACCACCTCTGCACCGCTGAAGGTGGCATGCAGGGTCGAGATCATCGAGTGGAAGATAGTGCTGAGGTTCTTGGTAGGAAGCGTGGGTAAGGTTACGAGTTCGACGCCATCGTAATTCTTGCCCGGATGTGAACTCATTCCTCTGCGGTTGTAAACAGTCACTTGATGTCCGCGTTTGACGAGTCCGCGCGAGATCTCGTCCGCAGCAGTCTCAAAGCCGCCGAAGCGTGCTGGAATCGCTTTAATCCCAATCATGGCTACGCGCATTCGCCGTCCTTGGCTGCGTAGTATGTACGGCTGGAAATATGCTCGCCGGCACGATGATCGGAAACTGTCTGCAGCACGCGGCAGCCGTTCCGTTGGAGAATAGACTGAACCTCGTGCTCCGCGAGAAAATTCATAGGAATGGGATGCAAATGAAGACGTTTGTACAGTACCCGTTCGGAGATTCCTGCGAATCGCAGCCATCCGTACAACCGGCGCCGGGCCTGAATCCGCCGGCGCCAGGGAACGTAACTGGGCAGTTGCATCACAATCAATCCCCCGGGCGCCAGCACTCGTGCAAATTCCGCGATGTAGTTTCGAATTGCCTTCTGTTCCGGCACATGCTGGAGCACGATGTTCGACACGACCAGGTCAAATCGTTCGGAGTCGAGCGGCAGTCCACCCGAGTCACTAACGATGAATGAGCATCGTCCTGTCCGCTCGAAGGATACGGCCTTCCCAATCATGGAACGGGAGATATCGATCCCAGTCACCCGGTCGAAATAGGAAGTCAAAGCCCGCGTGAGCCTGCCCAAGCCACAGCCGAAATCCAGAGCTCGATTGCGGGCTTTCGGAAAACCGAGATGTTGGGCCGTGGAAATGACTTGCGCGATCTCAGTTTCGCCCGTAGCAAAAAATTCTGCGAGCTCCCATTTTCCGTTGCGTTTGTTAGGTTCACTGAGAATCGCCCAGCATGGATCCAGATGCCCCATGTCTTCCCAGTGGGTGCGACTGTGGGCCAGATTCATGCCGGCCGTCCCAACGGGTCCCGCGTCGGGGACACGCTTTCCATTCCAGCTACTCTTCTGTAAACCGCAATTGTTTGCCGCGCGGTCTCGGAGAAGCTGAACTGCCTGCTTCTTTTCAGTCCCGCGCTGCTGAGCCGGGACTTCATTTCTGAATTCTGCAAAACCAGTTCCAGCGCATTCGCGATTGCCATCTCATCCCGGGGATCGACTAGCATGGCCGCGTCGCCGGCTATTTCCTCGAGAGCCGTTCCCCGCGAGGTAATCACGGGAAGCCCACACGCCATGGCCTCGAGCACCGGCAGCCCAAAACCTTCGTACAGCGACGGGTACACAAAAACGTCTGCTGCGTTGTAGAACTGGGGAACATCGGTTGCGGCGACGTACCCCGGAAACAGAACCTCAGTCTCCAGTCCGCGATCGCGAATGCACTGCAGCACCGGAGTGAAGAGGGAATCCGGTTTGCCGGCGAGCACCAGCTTGTGAGTCACGCCCGCGCGCCGGGCTAGCCCGTAAGCCTCGACCAGCGCGCGAAGGTTTTTTCGTGCCTGCAGTCGTCCCAGATAAAGAATAAAGTTGTCGGTGATGCCATATTTTCGCGCGATCACTTCCTTGGCGGAGTCTCTATTGGTTGGGAAAAACTCTGCGCCGGCAGCTTCGTAAGTGACGGTAATCCGTTCCTCAGGTATGCCGTAGGTACTAGCGATGGCGCGCTTGGAGTATTCAGAGACGGTAATGATATGGTCGGCCCGGTGGGCGGACCATCGAATCAGGGTCTTTGACCATGCCCGTTGATACGACGGGAAAAATTCGGGAAATTGTTCATAGGCGATATCTGGAATGGTGGCAACGGTCCTTGCGTGCAAGAACGGTGGCACGATGAACTGTGCATGGAAGATATCGAGCGAATCCCGTGCAGCTTGCGCGGGTATTCCGAATGGAATTCGCGCGTACGAATTGGAGTGGATTAGCGTGCTAACCCTAAAGTTCGGACTTTGGAGCGCCTTGAGTTCCTCAGCGCCATCTTTAGTGCTATAGAGCACATACTCATTTTGCACGTCGGCGCGAAACAAAGCGTCGACCAGATGGCGATAATACGTCTCATTGCCGCCATTACCGCTGCCAATACTATGGACATCAACACCAATTTTCATGGAGTGCCGAGTCGGTCAAAAAACTGGAAGCAGGGCTTCCTTCTTAACGATGACGACGCTGGCGGCCAGCAGCCCCAGATGGACCCATGTGAAGGCCAGCATGGTCGCCTCGGTGGATTGGAAAGTCATTGCATATAGAACCGTTCCGCAGGCCAGTGCAACCATAACGGTACGAGTGCGATGGTCAGAGTAGTGCGCAATTTTTCGAAAATTCCATCCCAATATCCCGAGGAATGCAATAAAAGTTGCGAATCCTGTCACTCCGGTGTCATTCAGGATGCGCAATGGAGTATTGCCCAGCCATCCCGCAGCTTCCATGCCGGGCGAAAAATCTTCCCAGTGGAAAAATAGCTGGAAGCTCGCGGTGCCGGTACCGAAGATCGGATGGTCATGGATATTGTCGGCCGCGACTTTCATTTGAATAACGCGCTCGACTGTAGTCTCATCTTCAGTGACCGCGCTGACATCCATTAG
>JBBSFW010000019.1:0-61266 GCA_038254805.1 Terriglobales bacterium | reverse complement strand
TGAGCGGGGGCCTCGGTTTTTCGATTAGCCAACGACGAACGGGCGACGACCAACTACGGTGGGCCAACGACCGACGACCAACGACGATTTGGCCAACGACGAACGACCAACGACGGTTAGCCGACGGCTGGTTCTATAATCCCCTGCCATGGATCTTGAGCAGAAATTGCAGGAACTTAAGAAGCGCGATCAACTGGCCGATGAAGGTGGCGGGAAAGAGCGGCGCCAGCGCCAGCACAAAGAAGGCAAAATGTCGGCGCGGGAGCGGGTCGAGTTTTTGCTGGATGAGGCCACGTTCGAGGAGACTGACCGTTTTGTCACCCACCGCGCCAACGAGTTTGGACTGGGGGAGCAAAAGTATTACGGCGACGGCTTTATTACCGGCTACGGCCGGATCGAAGGACGGCTGGTTTTCGTCTTCGCGCAGGACTTCACCGTCTTCGGCGGATCGCTTTCCGAAACCAATGCCGCCAAGATCGTCAAGATCATGGACATGGCCGCCAAAGTGGGCGCGCCCATCATTGGGCTGAATGATTCGGGCGGCGCGCGCATCCAGGAAGGCGTCGTTTCGCTCGCCGGCTATGCCGACATCTTTCTGCGCAACACGCTGTACAGCGGCGTCGTGCCGCAACTCTCGGCGGTGATGGGGCCGTGCGCCGGAGGAGCGGTTTATTCTCCCGCGATTACAGACTTCATCGCGATGGTCAACAACACTTCCTACATGTTTATCACCGGGCCAGACGTGATCAAGACAGTCATGCATGAGGACGTCAGCAAAGAGCAGCTTGGCGGCGCGGCCACGCACAACGAAACTTCGGGCGTGGCGCACTTTCTCGCCCATGACGACGCCGAGTGCCTTTCCATGCTGCGCGAGTTGCTGAGTTTTATTCCCTCAAACAATCTGGACGATCCTCCGCGCAAGCCGTGCAGCGATCCGGTTGACCGCGCGGATGCCGCGCTCGACACCATCATTCCCGCGCAATCGAATCTGCCTTATGACATTAAGGATGTAATACGCGCTGTGGTGGACGATGGCTACTTTTTCGAGGTGCAGGAGCATTACGCCAAGAACATCGTTGTGGGATTCGCGCGCATGAACGGGCGCCCGGTGGGCATGGTGGCCAATCAGCCGGCATTTCTTGCCGGAACCCTGGACATCAATGCATCGGTAAAAGGCGCGCGCTTTGTGCGCTTCTGCGACTGCTTCAACCTCCCGCTGATTACTTTTGAGGATGTGCCCGGATTTCTGCCCGGAACCACGCAGGAGTACGGCGGAATCATTCGACACGGAGCGAAGTTGCTCTTTGCCTTTGCCGAAGCCACGGCGCCCAAGCTGACAGTGATTACGCGCAAGGCCTACGGCGGAGCCTATTGCGTGATGGCGTCAAAGCACATCCGTACCGATGTGAACTACGCCTGGCCGACGGCGGAGATTGCGGTAATGGGCCCGGAAGGGGCGGTGGATATTGTTTACCGCCGCGAACTGGAACGGGCGCCCGATCGCGAGAAAATGCGCAACGAAAAAATCGAGGAATTCCGCGACCGCTTCGCCAATCCCTACGTCGCCGCCGAACGCGGGTTCGTGGACGCCGTCATCCAGCCACGCGACACGCGCAAAAAGTTGATCCACGCGCTGGAGATGCTGGAGACAAAGCGCGACAAAAACCCGCCGAAGAAGCACGGGAATATACCGCTGTAGGGTTGCAGCCGAGATTAGCAGTGTAGCCCCGGACGCCATGTCCGGGTGGGCCGACGGGGCGTCCGCCCTACATGGTCATTCGAGCCAATATTACAGACAAAAGTAAGGCTCCGAGGTGCAAAAGCCTTCACTTGTCCGGCGGTGACAGCGGGAGCATGGATCCATGCCGAACGTGCAGTATGTAAACCGATTGACCGAGCACCACGAAGAGGAATTAACATATGTTACTCCTTTAAGGAATTTAGTGGAGGCGAACAACAGGCGAACATACATTGCATTGCGACGACCCTCCGCAAAAGGTAAGTAGCTGATTGTACTTCGGTTACTTGCTCCTAACCCGAACGGCGTGGAAGATGCATTCTGAAGAACCCAGGGAGGACAGGAAGGTGTATGCCTGGCCGTTTCTGCGGCAGTAATGGTTACCAACTTTTCCCGGCAAAGCGGGTTCTTACCTTAGAAGAAACGGGCGCGAACAACGATGATGAATCGCTGCATACATTGTTTGACCGTTTTGATTGTCATTATGTTTCTGACTGCATCTGCTTTTGCGCAAGCCAGACCGGTAGCGCAAGATGAGTTCACGTCATACGTGGCGTTTGGGGGAACTACAAACTCCGCAGGGCAAGTGTACGAATTCAATTCCAGCATTGGATACACCTTCACCAGGCACTTCGGCATGGATCTCGGCGTGCCTGTTTACTTTATCAACGCGACAAGTTCGACGACGGGCACGACCTCGGGCAGCGGGCTTGGCAATCCGTCGGTTGATCTCCGCTGGAAATTTCTGAATCCCGCTTTGAGCTACGGATCGGTGCTGACGGTTCTGCTCCACTGGGCGATAGCAAGCTCGGTCTAAGCACCGGGCGCGCGACATTTGACTGGACGAACCGCTTCGGGCATTCGTTTTCACAAGTGACGCCTTTTCTGGAAGCCGGCCTCTCGAACACCACGTCGGATTCGAGGCTTTTCCTGCGTCCTTACACCACGCTCGGCCTCAACAGTCATTTTCGCGGCGGCGTAGATGTCAACGTTTGGAAGTCAATCAGCGTGGGCGGGGCCGCGTATGACATCCTGCCTTTCGGCAACCAGACCGTCTTCAGCCGCGTGAGTAAGGCGCCGACGGGGAACGGCGCCGGCGCGTCGCATGGACGCAATTTCCAGACCAGCCAGCAAACCACGGGCACGGCGGAGATAGCGCGAGACAATGGCTTCTCGACTTGGTTAGACGCAGGCCTCAATTCATATGTGGACGCTGAACTCGGCTACACGCGCAGCATTCAATACGATTTGAATTCAGTTTCGTTTTCGCTCGGTTTCAATGTAGGGAGCCTGATCCGCAGAAACGCACGTCAGTGAAGGGTTTCTGAGCATAGGCGAAAATCAATGGAGGCAACTCAGATGAAGATGACAAGAATTGCAATGCTCAGCCTGGCGGTTATTTTGTACGCGACGTCCGCTCTGGCACAACATGCGCACAGTGGCGGCGCGGCCGGTGGGGGCATGGGTGGAACCATGGGCGGCGGTACGGGTAGCAATGCGGGCAGCAGCACGAGCCATGGCTCGACCGCATCCGATCACAGGAGCGCCGGGGGCCTGAACAGCGGCAGCTCAGCTTCATCTCACCAGGCGACAATCAACGGCATTCTCGACAAGAACCCGGCGATCGGCGACAAAATCCAGTCGCTTACCGGCGAGCCAGCCTCGCAGGCATGCACTGGGTTCAAGAACCTGGGCCAGTGCGTGGCCGCAGCACACGTCAGCAAAAATCTGGGGATCAGCTTCGCCTGTTTGAGTTCTGATATGACCGGCCAGGCGCCCGCGCAAGGCACGACCTGCCCGGAAGGAACTGGGACTAAGAGTATGAGCCTGGGGAAGGCCATTCAAACTTTGAGCCCAAACGCGGACTCAAAGGCTGAAAGCAAGAAAGGCCAGGCGGAAGCTCAGCAAGACCTGAAGAGTTCCGGCGCGCAGTCTTAACTTCAACGCCTGATCGAATGTCGGAACTTGTAAGCTCCAGCGGAAGAGTGGCCGGCGTTCGCCACCGGCCTCTCTGCCGCTGAACTATTTCTCTCCAGCGCGGAGGCCACGTCGAATCCAGCTTGCGTGGTGTAGATGGCTTCGTCGAAAGTGGCGCCGGAGTTGGCTTTCGCCATTGCGAATATGCCATACGCCTTCCCCCCGGCGAACGAAGTGGCAATGTAATCGCCGACCATCTGTCCCGAGAATGTTGAGGGCAGCCAGCTCAGCATCATTGGTCCTGCAATGGGCGTGGCCGCGCTCCAGGTGCTGCCGCCGTCGCGAGAAGAAATAAATCCTACGTAGAGGGAGCAGGTGGTGGCAGTGCAATTGGCCTGCGGATAGTAGTAATAGGTCAGGCCGAGGTGCGCGCTGCTGCCGCTGGTTGCGGCATCAATTCCCAGACCGGGGATGAAATGGTCAGCGCTGCTGGTGGCTGCATCGATGGGAATTCGCGCCTTGGCGCTCCAGTTGGTTCCGTCCGCGGACGTGCTCATCACCAGGTCGTTGGAAGCGCAGTTGGTGCGGAAGCTGCAATCCTGCCAGATCACATAGACATTGCCCGCGGCATCGATTTGCGCGGAAGGCAGGGGATCGGTGCGCAGGCCGCCGGCGACCACGTGGATGGCGGCGCTCGCGATCTGTACGGGAAGGCTCCAGGTGGTCCCACCGTCGCTCGAGGAAAAAGATTCAATCGCATTTCCCAGGTACGGCACGATCACATTTCCATTGGGCTGGACCAGCGGCTGACCACCCAGTCCGGTCGCCAGACCTGAGGTGTTGATGGCCGCCGCCCAGCTCTCGCCGCCGTCGGTGGAGGTGCTCATCCAGATCCGGCCGCCCTGGCTCACATCGTCCCATTCGACGTAGCAGTGGCCGTAAAAGGGGCTGGTGTTGGTGATGTCGCAGGTGATCCAGTTCTTATCGGCATCAGAGACCTGGCTCACTGGAACTGGAGTGCTCCAGTTCATGCCGTCGGGGGAACTGCTAACCACCACCTGCGCCGCGCCGTTGCTGGCGATGGTGAGCGATGAAATGAGCCAGATGGCATGGGCCGCGTCGTACACTACCGATGGATCGCTGACCGCAGAGCTCGTGCCGCCACCCGGGGCAAACGCAGTCAGTCCCGGCAAGAAACCGTTCTGCCATGACACGCCGGCGTCGGTGGAGATGGCGAAGCCAATGTCCGACGATCCTCCGCTATGGATACGCCCGACCTGGAAGGCAGCGACAATGGTAGAACCGAAGGCGAAACTGGCGGGTTCGACTTCGGTCGAATGCTGGCTGGTGGAGTTGGTGAAGGTATCGGTGCTCAGTTTGATTAGTGATACAGTCGCGGGCGGAGGCGAGGGCGGATTGATAGGATTCGATCCCGATCCGCAGCCAGCTGCTGCCAGAGCAACCATGAACGCGCCCCATGGCGCGGCGCCTCGAAAAAAATTCACAAGCAAATCCCTTCGCGTCCTGAATCTCCGTCAGGATATTGGAAAGCTACCTAGAAGGGCGGACCCTGGTCAAATGAAATAGCGCCTTCGGGAGCGGGCGGCGACGCTGCTAACATTGGCGTGTGCTGCTCGAAATCCGAAACCTGAGCGTTGAGTTTCCAGCTAGCCCGCATCCGCTCACCGCAGTGCGGGATTTGAGCTTCGGGATTTCGCGGGGAGAGGTTTTGGGGCTGGTGGGAGAATCCGGCTCCGGGAAGTCGGTGACCTCGCTGGCCATCATGCGGTTGCTGCCTCCGCAGGCCGAGGTGCACGGCGAAATTTGGCTGGAGACGGACGGCGGGCCCCAAGATTTGCTGCAACTCGATGGGGAAGCGATGCGCAAGCTGCGCGGCTCGCGGATTTCCATGATCTTTCAGGAGCCGATGACGGCGCTGAACCCGGTTATGCGGGTAGGGGATCAGATCGCTGAGGCGGTTCGGGCCCACAACAACATTTCGCGAGCGGAAGCGCGCGATCACGCGGTGGCGGCATTGCAGGAGGTCGCAATTCCCGAGCCCGTGCGCCGGGCGCGCGATTATCCGCATCAGCTCTCTGGTGGGATGCGGCAAAGGGTGATGATTGCAATGGCCATTGTCAATAAACCGGAGCTGCTGATCGCGGACGAGCCGACGACCGCGCTGGATGTGACCATCCAGGCGCAGATTCTGGATTTGCAGGCGGGGCTGCGGGAAAAATTCGGAGTGGCCATGCTTTTTATCTCTCATGATCTGGCGGTGGTCTCGAAAATCTCGCGCCGGGTGGCGGTCATGTATGCGGGAAATCTGGTTGAACTGGGATCGCGGGAAGACCTTTTCCGTGCGCCCGCGCATCCTTACACGCGCGGCTTGCTGGAAGCGGTGCCGACCCTGGCCACCGACCGCAATCGCCCTCTGCGGACCATCGAGGGCACAGTTCCATCGCTGCAGTCGGTTCCGCCGGGATGTCCGTTCGAGCCGCGCTGCGAGCTGCGAATTCCGGCGTGCGGCCGCGACCTGCCGCCACTGATTGAGGTCAATGCCGGACACTGGGCGCGATGTCCGGTTGCAAATCCGCCGGCGGCTTTATAATCCCACTTCCGGTGATGATTGCGCCTACTTCTGCTCAGTGACGTTCACAGCAATTTGGAAGCTCTGGAAGCCTGCCTTTCCGCGGCCCCGGCGCACGACGCGGTGGTGAACCTCGGCGACATTGTCGGCTATGGCGCCAGCCCCAACGAAGTCACATCGCGGACGCGCGAACTCGGCGGGACTTTTGTGCGCGGCAACCATGACAAGGTTGTTTCGGGATTAGAGGAGGTCGAGAATTTTAATCCTGTGGCGGCGCTGGCGGCGTTGTGGAACCGGGGACAACTTAACGCCCAGAACCTGGACTGGCTGCGCGCCTTGCCCCACGGTCCGGTGAATCTTCCCGAAGTTCCCGGTGCGCAATTCGTTCACGGCGCGCCGAAGGATGAGGACCAATACCTGGTGAACATTCAGGATGCGCTCGAACCGATGATTGAGTCGCAAGTGAGCGTCACCTTCTTCGGGCACACGCACATTCAAGGGATGTTTGTTTTTCGTGGAGGGTTTGGAGAAACGCTGCATCCCGAGTATCCCAGCCTGGGCAACAAAGAGACGGTCGATTTGGCGCTCGAAACTGGCGGGAATTACATGGTGAATCCCGGATCGGTGGGGCAGCCGCGGGATGGCGACTGGCGGGCGGCGTTCGCAGTTTTCGATTCCGAATCGCGCCGGGTAACCTTCTGCCGCGTTCCTTATGACGTGCGGTCGGCGCAGGACCGTATCCTTGCCGCCAACCTGCCACAGCGTCTGGCGAGCCGGCTGGCGGCGGGAAGGTGACATGAAGCCAGCTGCCGAGAATGATTTGATCGCGCATACGGACGGGGGGGCGCGCGGCAATCCCGGACCGGCGGGGTATGGAGTTGTGATCCATGATTCCCAGCGCAAGAAGATTGCCGCATGGAGCAAGTACCTGGGTCATCAGACCAATAATTTTGCCGAATACCAGGCGCTTATCGGCGCCCTGGAGTTTGCGGTTGAGAACGGACACAGAGCGATCAAGGTAGTCAGCGATTCGGAACTTCTCGTCCGCCAGATCAAAGGCATTTACAAGGTGAAAGAGCCTACGTTGCGCGACCTGCACGCACGGGCGAAGGAATTGATAGCTCAACTTGACCGCTTCGCGATCGAACACGTGTTGCGCGGACACAATCGCGAAGCCGACCAGTTGGCCAATGATGCCATGGACAAAGGCTCGGGACGGACAAGCGCTCCGCCTCCTCCCCGGGCGCCGGCCACGCGCCAGGAGTTCAACGGAACGGTGCGCGACGGAAAAATCGAATTGCTCGATGGAACGCTTCCCGAAGGGACTTCGGTCCAGGTGAGAATCAAGCGCTAGCGGTCTTTGGCGCCGGCACCGGCATGCAGCACAATCGTGAGCGGCGTCACTCGATCAGGTTTTACGTACCGGTTCACCAGAAATCGCTTGCCATCGCTGGTTACGTCGTAGCTAAAAACGTCACTTGAGGAAATTGGCGCCCGCCCGCGAATCTGGAACAGGGGAACTGCTGGGGCGGTGGAGAAAGCACCTGAGCCATTGACCGGCACTGCATTCAGCATGCCTTTGGATCCCAGGTAAAAAATCTCTCTGCTGTCGCCGCGCCAGCGCGGCTCTGTGCCTCCGCCGCGGGAAACCTGCCATTTCCCGGCAGCGCCGGGGAAGATGGTGACGTAAACCTCCCAGTTGCCGGATTCATCGGAGGAATATGCCACCCATTTTCCATCAGGCGAAATCATGCCGTTGGTCTGATTGCCCGGCCCCGATAAAAACGGCGCTGGGCTTCCTCCCGCGACTGGTACCAACTCCAAATGCGACCGCGCACGACTCATATGAGTGAAGAGTATTTCCTGGTTACCTGGGGACCAAGAGTTTGGGATAATGTCATCCATGCTGGGGGCGGCATAGATTAACTTTTCGCGCTCCAGGCCGGTGGCAAGCTTCATGTACAGGCGAGGCCCGTCTCCTGCTACGCGGAAGGCAAGGGTACTCCCATCGCGAGACCAGACGGGCGTGACCTCTTCCCTGGGATCAAAAGTGAGACGCGCGGTGCTGGCAGTTTTTGCGCTCTCGATCCATATGTCAATGTTGTTGGCTTTCTGGTCGCTAATATCGACTGCAACGCGGCTTCCGTCGGGAGAGAGCGAAGGATTGGCCAGTACACCAGCATCACCCAGGCGGGGGTGCTCTTTGCCGGTGCGATCTACCCAGGTCAGAGCAGACAAAAATCCCAACCCGCTGCTGGTGTTGTAAATCAACGTTCCGTCCTCCGCCGCGGTAAACGCGCCCCAAAAGGTCGACGGGGAGAATCCAACCGTCCTGGCGATTGCTCGCGTCACCCCAGAGAGCTTGGCGGTTGATGAATTAAAGTCCACGCTGACCAGGCGGTTTTGATCGTCAATATAAAACAAGCTGTGGAAACCGTAGGCAAAACTCGAATGGCAGAGGGTAACCAGCCTTCTGTCCTTTTTGTCGCTAATGGAGCTGAGATAAATGCCGCTGACCCGGTCATCTTTTGACTGGGAGAAGTCGCCGGCCCAAAACATGAAGTGATCGCCATCGGGAAGAAACATAGGCCAGCGGTGGGTTTGATCATTTTTGGCGCGAATGCCATCCGTGAGGGGAGCCGCCCCGGAGCCATCGCCATTTATGCGCCATACGACACTTCCGGCAGCCGGGGCATAGATGATGACATCGCGGCTTCCCCAACTTCCGCCTCGCGCCGCCAGCACGTTGGCCAGAATTTGCGGTGCGCCGCCTGCCACTCCCATTCTTTGTAATTTTCCATTGGCGAAGAAGGCGACGTTCGCGCCATCCGGAGACAAAAACGGATAGCTTGCACCTTCGGTCCCCGGCAAAAGAGCAGCGCCTGACGAGCCGACACGCTGCGCGTAGATCATAGGCAGACCGGAGGTTTCTTCCGGCGACACAAAGGCCAGCATGGTACCGTCCGCGGAGATCGCCATGTGGCTGACTTCCCCGGGTACGGGGATGGCAAATTGCACGCGAACTGCATGGGCGGGAGGTCGCGCCGTAAACCAGGTAATTGCCGCAACGCTTAGAAGCGCTAGCGCGATCCCGGCCCAGAGGGCGATTGGAAGTTTGCGACGGGCGGGGGCAACACGCGCGAGGCTGCTGGAATCGGTCCCGGACAAGGCGCTCAATGCAAACGACAAGTCTTTGGCCGATTGAAAACGCTGCTCCGGGGCCTTTTCAAGACAGCGGCGCACGATGCGATCGAGCGACGGAGAGACCGGATGGACGGGGCCGGTGAACTCGGCCGGGTCGTCCTTGAGGACCGCAGTCATAGTTTCCGCCGGGGTATCGCGGCGGAATGCGCGCACGCCGGAGAGCATTTCGTAAAGCACGGCGCCGAAGGCAAAAATGTCGGTACGCGGATCAGCAGTTTCGCCCCTCACCTGCTCGGGGGCCATATAGCTCGCGGTACCCATCACCAGGCCGGCGGCGGTGTGCGAACTGGTGAGGGTGATGCCATCGGATTGTGCGCCGGTAGCGGTGGCCTTCTGCGCCAGCTTGGCCAGGCCGAAATCCAGAATCTTGATGCGTCCATCTTTACTGACGAAAATATTTTCGGGCTTCAAGTCGCGGTGGACGATGGCTTTTTCGTGGGCGGCGGCGAGTCGATGTACGATCTGCACTCCGTAGTCGATCGCCCGGCGTTGTGGCAGCGCGCCGCGATCGAGCACCGCCCTTAGGGTATCGCCTTCGAGCAGCTCGGAAACCAGGAAGGGCGCGCCGCTGTGCTGACCGGTATCGAAAATCGCCAGAATGTTGGGATGATTCAGGGCGGCAACGGCGCGCGCCTCCTGCTCAAAGCGGTGCAGGCGGTCCCCATCACGAGCAAACGACTCGGGAAGAATCTTCAGCGCGATTTCCCGTCCCAGCCGCGTGTCCCGGGCACGATAAACCTCGCCCATGCCTCCCGCGCCAAGAGGGGATTGGATTTCGTAAGGACCAAGCTTGGTGCCCGAGGAGAGAGTCATCGGTGGCTGAAGGATTATATCTTGCGGAGGCGGGCTAACTTAGGCGAATGGATTGGCTCGAATAACCATGTAAGGGGCGGACGTTTTCGTCCGTCCCACCCCGGACGGGGGCGTCCGGGGCTATGCGGCGGCGAGCAGAGAAGAAGGGGGCTTCAGAAAAATCAGCGGTTCGGAGGGAACATCGTGTCCCAGTTCGACGGCGTGCTCGCGATAATTCCGTCCGATACAAACAATTTTTGATGGCTGAACTGGCGCCAGCAACGCCGCCGCGGCGAGGGGAATTTGCTCAATGCGCTTGCTGGGCAGATCTTCGAGTTCCCAGGCGCGGCCGTCATCCGGAACGCTCAACTTGCGGGTAATGACGTCGCTGCCGGCCACGCTCTCGATCAATCCGTAATAGTATTGGTGCTCGATCCGGAAGCGGCAATATTTCATAGCGAGTTTTTGGCGAGCAACAGTATTTATTCGACTCCATGCATCAGACTATCAAATGGATTTTCCGCCAGCAGCAGCATACACACCGGAGTGGCTGCCGCGCATCCCAGTCACGCGTAAAGTTCGGCTTCCACCCCTGCCGCTGTCCTTTGTAAATACATGCCATCCCGCAATAGAGCCGCCGCAGTTTCCGTGATGACCGCACCGCAGCCTGAAGTGTCGCTGCGCCGCAAGCTGCGGGCAATTTTCGGGCTGCTGGGACCGGGGTTAATCACTGGGGCCGCCAATGACGACCCCTGCGCCATCGGGACTTACGCGCAAGCCGGAGCGGTCTTCGGTTTTTCTTTTCTTTGGACCGCGCCCTTTACCTTCCCGATGATGGCGGTGACGGTATATGTCTGTTCCAAGCTCAGCATGGTCACCGGGAAAGGTATCGCCGGAGTCGTCAGGGACCATTACCCGCGCTGGCTGCTCTACCCCATGGTCATCAGCGTCCTGATCGCAAATGTGATTGAGGCGGGAGCGGACATCGGCGCCATTGCCGCCTCACTGCGGCTGTTCATTCCTGTGCCAGTCACCGGGATCACCATTGCAATCACGGTTGTCATATTGATTTTTCAGTTTCTTGGCACCTACCAGTTGTTACGAAAAATTTTTGGCTGGCTGGCGCTGGCGTTGCTGGCTTATTTAGGCGCAGCCATTCTGGCCAAGCCCCACGCGAGCGAGTTTCTCTCCGCCACATTCGTGCCGCGGCTGCGTTTCAGCCGCGAATATCTGGCGATGCTGGTGGCGCTAATCGGGACACGCTTGTCTCCCTACGTCTATTTTTGGGAGTCGAGCCAGAGGGTGGAAGAAGAAACGCTGGTGGGACGGAGGAGCGCGGATTCCACTGAGGATTTGACCTCCACCGCCTGGGATGTAAATGCGGGAATGTTTTTTTCGAACCTGATCATGTACTTCGTCATCCTGTGCACCGCGGCCACCCTCTTTCATTCCGGCGCCGGGCAGATCGGAACCGTGGCGGAAGCCGCGCAAGCCCTGCGGCCGCTCGCCGGAGGGGCAGCGAGCCTGCTGTTTGCAGTAGGGGTGATCGGCGTCGGAATACTGGCAGTTCCCGTGCTCACCACCGGACCAGCTCATGCGTTGGCAGAAACTTTCGGGTGGAGGCATGGACTGCAGCAGCATCCGGGCCGGGCGCCGGAATTTTATGCCGTGATTGCGCTCTCAACCTGCGTCGCGATCGCCATTGGCTTGTCGGGATTCAATCCCATTGCCGCTTTATTCTGGGCCTCGCTGGCCATGGGACTGCTCGCCCCTCCCCTGATGCTGATTATCATGCTGGCCACCAACAGCCGCAAGATCATGGGCCAACGCACCAACACCGTCTGGGTAAATGGAATTGGCTGGCTCACAACCGCAGCCGTCACCCTCGCCGTCGCCGGGCTGATCTGGACCTGGGTGCGATAACATCCGGAGCGGACGGTCCTCGCCGGCCCAGCCCGGACGAGGGCGTCCGGGGCTACATGCCCTATTTTTTGTTTTGGTCATTGGTCTTGGCCATTGGGGGCCATTGGGGCCATTGGCCCTCGGACTATATAGGGGGCGGGGGGTCACGGCGCAGGTACAGCCTCACTCGACTGGTCCGAACGGAGACTCTCATTGCCGCGCGCATCCACCGCAGAAACTGAATAGAAATACTCTCGCCCCGGAGGAATCTGGAAATCGCGAAATAACGGGGAGAGGACCAATTGAGAATTGATCCGTGTGGCTTTAGCCGCTTGAGCATCCTTGTCGCGGCGATAGACGTTGTATCCCGCCAGGTCAGCTTCACTGTTCGGAGTCCAGAGCAGATCAATGAATGGCTTCTGCCCGGGGCCGGAGAATACGGCTTGCAGCCCGGCCGGAGTTGCCGGGGGAAACACGTCATGCGCGGCCACGGTAACAGGCGGCGTGTCCTCGCCCTCCACCTGCTGCTCACCCCGGCCGGGCTGCGCGATCAAGGTGACGACGGTTGCGCGATAGCTATAAGTCTTCTCCCACTCGAAGGCGCGATCAAGCAGACCCGGAGATGACTTGCTGTCGAGGGGGAGCTCTCCCGCGACCGTCTCGGTCGAGGTGGCGTTATCACGGCGGAAGACCCGATAGGAATAGCGCAAGCCGGCAACATCAAGCGCGGGGGCCACGGGATTCCAGCTTAGCCGGACGGCATCGGATGTAAGCTCGGCCTTAAAATCCGCTGGTGGCGGCAAGATGGGCGCAGCCGGGACTGACACCTGGTTCGAAAGGCCGGCGCTCCGTCCGAAAGAGTTCTGAACATTGACGGCATAGAAAAGGTTCGAGGTGGCGTGTTCCGACTCGAGCTTCGGTGGAAGCGTATCGGTGTAACTGGCCTTGGCGTTTTTAGCAGCGGGTGTCTTTGAAAATTCAACTTGGAAGACAACATTGCCGCAGTCTGGCATCGAGCTTCCGATGTTTCGGCAGATCTGAGTGGGGCCGGAATGCCGAAGGTTGCGGCGATCAATGGTTTGTGAAGACGGCGACCAGGTGAGAAAGACTTTATCGCCCTTGCGGGTGGCGCGCAGGTCGGTCACGGGACGGGCCAGCTCCAACGAAGGAGGCAGCGGCACTCCCGGAGTACCGCAGCTTGCGAGTATTGTACCCAGCAGACAAAGTGCGAACGTCGCAATCCGAATTCTCATGTGACGGCGAACAGATTATCACTTGCCGGCGCGAGCGAAGAGGTTCTTACAGAATGTAGCGGCTCAGGTCCTGGTCCTTCACAATGTCGGCGAGCATTTTGCCGACGTAGGCGGCGTCCACAGTGACGTGCTCGCCTTTCCGGTCGGAGGCGGAAAAGCTGATTTCATCGAGCACGCGCTCCATGATGGTATGCAAACGGCGGGCGCCGATATTCTCAGTGCCTTCATTCACCCGGAATGCGAAGCGAGCAATTTCGTCGAGCGCGTCTTTCGTGAACTCCAGCTTGACGCCTTCGGTCTCGAGAAGCGCGGTGTACTGCTTGACCAGCGAAGACTTCGGTTCGGTCAGGATGCGGATGAAATCGTCCATGGTCAGCGACTGCAATTCAACCCGAATGGGGAAGCGGCCCTGCAACTCCGGTATCAGATCGCTGGGCTTGGAGACGTGAAAGGCCCCGGCGGCAATAAAAAGAATGTGGTCGGTACGCACCATGCCGTAACGGGTATTCACGGTGGTGCCTTCCACGATGGGAAGAATGTCCCGCTGCACGCCTTCGCGGGAAACATCGGGACCATGGCCGCCCTCGCGGCCGGCGATCTTGTCGATTTCGTCGAGGAAGATGATTCCTGCGTCTTCCACGCGATCAATTGCGCTGCGGGTGACCTGATCCATATCGATCAGCCGCTGCTCTTCTTCCTGAATCAGGTACTCGAAGGCTTCGTTGACCTTCATCTTCCGCTTTTTGGTGCGCTGGCCGAAGATGTTGGGCAGCATGTCCTTGATATTGACGTCCATCTCCTCCACGCCCTGATTGGAGATGATTTCGAAGGAGGGGAAATTGCGTTCCCGGACTTCGATTTCCACGGTGCGGTCGTCAAGCTTGCCTTCACGCAGTTGCTGGCGAAGTTTATCGCGGGTGCGCGTGCTGGAGTCGCCGGAGGTGGTGGCGCCTTCCAGAACAAAGCCGGGCGCGGATTCAGGGGCGCGGGGCGAAGGCGGCGGCAGCAGAATATCGAGCAAGCGCTCTTCGGCGTTCAGTTCGGCCCTGTCGGAAACATCTTCCAGCTTTTCCGCGCGGATGCTGTCAATGGCAATCTCCACCAGGTCGCGCACCATGGATTCGACATCGCGGCCGACGTATCCGACCTCGGTGAACTTTGAGGCTTCCACCTTCAGGAAGGGCGAGTTGGCCAGCTTGGCCAGGCGGCGGGCAATTTCAGTTTTTCCTACGCCGGTGGGACCGATCATGATGATGTTCTTGGGAATGATCTCCTCTGCCAGGTCAGAAGGCAGCTTCTGGCGGCGCATCCGGTTGCGCAAAGCGATGGCGACGGCCCGCTTGGCGTCTTTCTGCCCGACTACGTGCTTATCGAGCTCGGCGACAATTTCGCGCGGAGTGAGTTCGTCGAGGGCGACTTGTTCTTCTTCGGCGGTAGCGGGGAGATAGATGGCCATAAAATCAATTCGTCGTTGGTCGTTGGCTATACATCTTTGGTCGTTGGTTGTTGGTCGTTGGCTATTCTTGCCGCGCTTGAGGTTCCGGCTTCGCCACGCACCTAGAACACGCGTGCTGCGACACTTACAGTTCTTCGATGGTTATCTTGTCATTGGTATAGATGCACATTTTGCCCGCAATCTTCATGGCTTCTTCCGCGATCTGGCGGGCGCTAAGCTGGGTGTGCTCCGACAGGGCCTGGGCAGCGGCCTGGGCGTAAGGACCTCCGCTGCCAATGGCGGCAATTCCACCATCCGGCTCGATTACGTCGCCTTGCCCGCTGAGCAGAAATGTCTGATCCTTATCGGAAACCAGTAGTAGCGCTTCCAGATGACGCAGAAACTTGTCGGTGCGCCAGTCTTTCGCCAACTCTACTGCCGCCCGGCCGATGTTGCCGTGGTACTGCTCCAACTTGGCTTCAAACCGGCTGAAAAGCGAGAACGCGTCGGCAGTCGAACCCGCGAAGCCAGCAAGAATCTTGTCCTGATAGAGGCGGCGTATCTTCTTGGCCGAATGCTTGATGACCCCTTCGCCGAGCGTGACCTGGCCGTCTCCGGCCATGACCACGCTGCCATTCCGGCGGACACACAAAACTGTGGTGGAGCGAATCAGGCGGTTCTGAGGCATGAGGGCAATGCATGATTATAACAGCGGGAGGGCACTGAGGATGCCCCACACCGACATGGGTCAGTCGAAAATATAGGTGTCATAACCCATCTCCCAATATTATTGCGCCCGATAAAGCGCCCCGGCGACAAGGATGATTCGCGCAGTCGCGCATGAGTTCGATTCAAACGGGCAGATCCCTAGCGGGCTTCGTCCAAATCTTCAAATGTGACTTTGTAGATGGCCGGACAACGGTAGGTGATCACGTCTATCATCGGCACATCTTCCAGTATTCCGAGTTCCGCAAGTATTTTTAGATCAGATCGAGCAGTTGGATATGACACTCCGAATTCCTTGCTGTATTGACTCACGCCGATAACCGGGCTTCTAAATAGCCTGTCCACAAGGTGCGACAATCGGACGCTTCCAGCCTTGAGCCGCCCGTGGAAATCCCGGTGGAGCGCCAAGAGTCTGTCGCACCGTTTTCCGGTATCCAAGGATTGATCGACAACACCTTCCAGGCAAAACCTGATCCAAGATTCCCAATCGCCAGTCGTGCTCACGTTGAGAAGTAAATCCATGTATTCATTCTTTCGCTTTTCAAAGAAGGCACTCATGTAGAGCCATTGGCGAATTTAGTGTGGTGCTCAGCCTACTCTGATGTGGCTGCGTCGATGGGCCACAGCTACACGCCGACGGTCTGGCCGCTGGGCTTGCTCGCCAGCAACTGGCGCAACACATACTGCAGAATCCCGCCGTTCGCGTAGTAGAGCGCTTCCTGAAGGGTATCGATGCGAACTAGAACTTCGAATTCTTTCGATCCGGCGCGTATTTTGACCCGCCGGCCGGGAGTGAAGCTTTCGACCATATCCCGAATTCCGGCGATCTCGAAAACCTCTTCGCCGGTGAGTCCTAAAGATTCGGCGCCCTCTCCCAGGGGGAACTGCAGGGGCAGAATTCCCATGCCCACCAGATTGGAGCGATGAATGCGCTCGTAGCTTTCCGCGATGACGGCGTGAACACCGAGGAGCTTGGGGCCTTTGGCCGCCCAATCGCGCGAAGAGCCGGAACCGTATTCCTTTCCCGCGATGATGACCAGGGGCACGCCTTCGGCAATGTACTTTTCGGAGGCTTCAAAAATTGGCATTTCTTCGCCCTCGGGCAGGCGCCGGGTGAATCCACCCTCGAGGCCGGGGACCATCTTATTGCGCAGACGCCCGTTGGCAAAAGTTCCGCGCACCATCACCTCGTGATTTCCACGCCGCGAGCCGTAGGAGTTGAAATCCGCCGGTTTCACCCCATGCTCCTGCAGATATTTTCCCGCAGGGCTGTCGCGCCGGATGGAGCCCGCGGGCGAAATGTGATCGGTGGTCACGCTGTCCCCAAGCAGCGCCAGTACCCGGCCACCGCGAATGTCGGCGCTTGCGCCCGGCTTCAGTCCCATGCCATCGAAATACGGGGCGCGCTGAATGTAGGTGGAATTCGCGACCCAGGCATAAGTGTCGCCGGCGGGGAATTTGAGCGACCGCCAGCGCTCGTCTCCGGAATAAACCTCGCCATAGGTCCGGCGGAACATCCCGGAAGAAATGGAGCGCTGGACGGCCTCGTCCACTTCGCGCTGCGACGGCCAAACATCCGCCAGATAAACCAGGTTGCCATCTCTTCCCTTGCCCAGCGGGTCCTTCCGCAAATCCACGTCGATGCGGCCCGCCAGCGCGAAGGCCACCACCAGCGGCGGCGACATCAGGTAATTGGCGCGAACGTCGGGATTGATGCGTCCCTCGAAATTCCGGTTCCCGGAGAGGACCGACGCCACCACCAGGCGCCTGCGGTCGATTTCCGCCGAGATTTCTTCTGGCAGGGGACCAGAGTTCCCGATGCAGGTGGTGCAGCCATATCCGACAATGTGAAACTTCAATTTTTCCAGGTATGGCATCAAGCCGGCGTTCTCAAGATAATCGCGCACCACCTTCGATCCCGGGGCGAGCGAGGTCTTCACCCACTCCGGCACCTGCAAACCGTGCTCCACCGCCTTCTTTGCCAGCAGCCCGGCGGCGAGCATGACCGAGGGATTCGAAGTATTGGTGCAGCTGGTGATGGCGGCGATCACCACGCTGCCGTGACTGAGATGGCCGTTGGCGGAGTCGTCCTGGGATGGGCCCTTGCCGGGCCTGATCAGCGAAGGTAATGCTTTCTCGAATGAATCTCTGGCCTGGGAAAGCGCTACCCGATCCTGCGGGCGCCTGGGGCCGGCCAGACTGGACTCGACCGTCGCGAGATCGAGCGCCAGCAACTCGGAATACTCAGCCTCCGGCGTATTGGCATCGTGGAAGAGACCCTGCTCTTTGCAGTACGCCTCAACCAGCGCAATCTGCTCGTCAGAGCGGGCGGTCAGCCGGAGATAGTTGAGTGTCTCTTTGTCGATGGGAAAAATTCCGCAGGTTGCGCCGTATTCCGGGGACATGTTGCCGATGGTGGCGCGATCGGCCAGCGGCAAGGCCTGCAATCCCGGACCAAAATATTCCACGAACTTGCCGACCACGCCGTGCTTGCGCAGCATTTCGGTGATGGTGAGCACCAGGTCGGTGGCGGTCGCGCCTTCGCGCAGGCGTCCGGTAAGCTTCACGCCAACCACTTGTGGGATGAGCATGGAAACCGGCTGGCCCAGCATGGCAGCCTCGGCTTCGATTCCGCCCACGCCCCAGCCCAGCACGCCCAGGCCGTTAATCATGGTGGTGTGCGAATCCGTGCCAACCAGCGTGTCGGGATAAGCGACCAGATGGCCCTCCGCATGGTTGACGAAAACCACGCGGGCGAGATATTCCAGATTTACCTGGTGGACAATACCGGTATCAGGCGGCACGATGGCCAGATTGCGAAACGCGGTCTGGCCCCAGCGCAAAAATGAATAGCGTTCCTGGTTGCGCAGGAACTCGAGTTCCGCATTGAGCGCAAATGCCTGGGGCTTGCCGAATTCATCCACCTGCACCGAATGATCAATGACAAGCTCCGCCGGCTGCAGCGGATTGATGAGCGAAGGGTCGCCGCCCAGCGCCGCCATGGCATCGCGCATGGCCGCCAGATCCACCACCGCGGGGACGCCGGTGAAATCCTGCATGAGCACGCGGCTGGGAGTGAAGGCAATTTCTTTCGCGGATTTGGTTTGGCCATTCCATGCCGCCAGGGCGCGGATATCTTCGGGCTTTACGTTGCGGCCGTCTTCGGTACGCAGCAGGTTCTCCAGCAGAATGCGCAGGCAATAGGGCAGGCGCCTGGTCGAGATTCCCTGCTTATCCAGCGCATCCAGCCGGAAGATCTGGTACTCCTGGCCGCCAACCTTCAGAGTGGAACGCGAGCGAAAACTGTCCATGAATGGCGCCTTCCCGGGAAAATTGTTCTTGGATTATTTTAGTCGTTTGCGGCAGAGTTTGCGTTGCCGCAAATGCCCACGGCGCAGGCTGGCGGCCTCACTTCGCCCGCAGCAGCAGCACCGGCACGCTGACATTGTGCTGCACCCGGCTCGCGGTGGTCCCCAGAAACAAGTCGCTCAGAAAGCGGTGCCCATGGGTGCTCATGGCCACCAGGTCACAGCCCTTTTGCTGAATCCAGCGAATGATTTCTTTCGCCGGATCGCCATACGCCAGCTCCGCCTCCGCAGGAACGCCGGATGACTGCATCTCCGCCCGCACTTTTTCGAGGTACGCGGTGTCTTCGGTGATCTCCGCGCTCACGGCGTCTCCGCCATAGGTCCTGGCCGCCCATCCGTCGGCCACATGGAGCAGTACCACGCGGCCCCCCGCCAGCGTGGCCAGCTGTTTTACGTGATCGATGATCGCGCGATCGGTCGGAGTTCCATCCAGAGTCACGAGAATGATTTTATACATGTCTGGTCCTTTAGCGCGTCAACTGCCGGTCATCGCGTGCCATGCCGATCGCAGCGAGTCGGGCAAGCCCCAGAGATCGAGAGCAGTAATCAGGGCGGCGCTTCCCCAGCCCGCGGTCATCAAAAGCCAGCCGCTCTTCCATCTGCCCATCTTCATGCGCGAACTGGTGAAATGCAGCAGCGGGAACATGGCAAATGGCAGCTGCAGCGCCAGTACGACCTGGCTGAGAGTCAGCAGGTCATTGACGCTGGCATCGCCGCGGATTCCAATCACCAGCACCGCGGGAAGAATCGCCAACCCGCGCGTGATCAGCCGCCGCAGCCAGGGCTGGATCCGCCAGTGCATAAAGCCTTCCATCACCACCTGACCGGCGAGGGTGCCGGTGATGGTGCTGCTCTGGCCGCTGGCCAGTAGCGCCACTACAAACAAGGTGCTGCCCAGCGCCGTCCCCAGCAGCGGCGCCAGCGTGAGATACGCGATGCGTATCCAATCGCTCTCGGGACTAAACGTGACCACGTTCCCGCCGGGCACCGTAACGCTGGTCTTTCCGTAAAACACGGTCGCCGCCAGCACCAGAATGGCCGCGTTAACGAAGAAGGCGACGGTCAGGGCGGTGATGGAGTCGATGGTGTTAAAGCGGATCGCGCTTCGTATCGACGCCTCGTCCTTCTGCAGCTTGCGGCTCTGCACCAGCGCCGAGTGCAGATACAGATTGTGCGGCATCACCGTGGCCCCGATGATTCCAATAGCCACATAAATCATCCCTGCGTGACGGAAGCCCGGCGTCATCAGCGCCCGGCCCATCTCCAGAAAATCCGGATGAGTTTCGGGCAGCACGAAAATTTCCAGGACGTAGCAGATTCCGATGGTTGCGATCAGCAGCACCACCACTGCCTCAATGGTCCGCATGCCGAAGCGCTGCAAAGCCAGCAGCAGCAGCACGTCCAATCCGGTAATGATCACCGCCCAAAGCAGCGGGATATGAAACATGAGATTGATGGCCACCGCGCTGCCCAGCACCTCCGCCAGATCGCACGCGCCGATGGCCAGTTCGCAGAATAGCCAGTTGGGCCAGCGCGTCCAGCGGGGATACCAGTCGCGGCAGCATTGGGCAAGGTCTTTGCCGGTGACCACGCCCAGGCGCGCCGAGATGACCTGCATAAAAATCGCCATCAGGCTGGCCAGCCCCACCACCCACAACAATCCATATTTGTATTGCGCGCCCCCGGCCAGGTCTGTGCCCCAGTTGCCGGGATCCATGTACCCGACGCTGACCAGAATTGCCGGCCCGATGAAGGCCCGCCACTGCTGCCAGAATCCCGCCTGATGGTGAGGCACCGCAACCGTGCCGTGCATGCCTTCGAGCGACACGTGTCCGAGGCCTGCACCGGTAGCGCGTCCGCCGGGCGAGATAGGACCAAGCTCATTCCGAACTGGCGTCGAGTCATCCATCGGGGTCTGAACCATTATCTTACTGAAACACTTGTCCGAGCACCGCAACTGGTGGGTTTAATGGGGTGATGAGTATTCGGGAATTTTGCTACGGTGGGGCGTTCAGGCGCGAGCGCGATGCGGTTGTGAGAGCCGGCAACAGCTGAGGGCGTGGAGCGGTAATCTCTATTGTCGCCTCTTACATCAGCTGTTATTTCCGAAGCAGTCCGCCATTCAGTTTCGAGGCTAGTCTCTACTGAGCAATACCCTAATCAGGAGGCTGGGGCGACTACTGGCTTCGGGATTGCGCCCTTGAAGACGAGCCACAGCATGAACGCCAGCTCTCCGAGTTGGGCGGGAAAAGCGACGTTGGAGACCATATCTTCGTATCGCGGCAATAGTAAACCCGTAAAGCTCATGACCAGATAGGCGAAACCGTTGATGATCAGCCACACGCCCAGGAAGCGGGGCAGGAAGCGCGACCTGTAGGCAAGGGCCCCTAAGGGAAAAAGCCATAGACCCCAAAAGATCTCGGCCGCAACGACTTCCTGGTGATGCAGACGGAGGAAGAGCATGGCCAGCGCGTCCCGCTGAGGTTTTTCGAATACGGACAAGAAATCGGCACCGCGCGCGAGCATCAGGGCAGCCGCGTCGTTCAGCACGTTGAAGAAGTAGATCGAGGAGGGCAGCACACCACCCAGGATCACCATCAGCACAGCCTGGTTCTGGTCCACTCCCTTAAACAACCGGTAAAAGGCTAGCGCGACAAAGATTACCGTGGTCCCGGTGAACAGGTCGCCGGCTATGCCGAATCGGAAGAGCGTCTCGTGCGCGGCGATGTTGTTGGCCGTCGCGGTCGCGTTGCCATGCACGAACAGTTTGCTGGGAATATAGATGAGCCGGAGAGGGGCTGCTAACAGGAGCAGGTATAGGAATCCGGCGACTCTCCCGGGGTTGTTGGTCGAGCTCATTTCATTTCCTCCTAATGTAGGTTTTTTTCGGAGGCGCTGGTATCAGGCGTTCTTCGACTTCATTGCATTGCCGTGAGGACCAGGCCGACCAAACCCCCTCTCACGGCGCACTCACACTATGTCACACTCCCGATATCGCCACATCGTCGGTTCACTGTCAAAAGATGCATTACGATCGAGTAGAGGTGCGGACTGCATTAATCAGGCAGCGGCACGCGGTAGAGGTTCCGGTGGACCACGGTCTTGACATACGCGAAGGTGGAGGGATCCGGAGCGCTGGTGAAATCCGCCACATCCTCCGAGGCCAGGCCGTGGCGAAGGATTTTTGCGCCGCGCAGGCCGGCTGCTTCTTTGGGCGAACTCAGCCCCGACGGAGGGAGTTGCGGCAAATCGTTCCCGTCGACAAGGGGTAGCATGATTGAAGCGACCGTCGGACCCGATTTGCCTTGATCATCGAAAAGAATTTCGAAGAACTTGCCGTCGGAACTCCACCTGGCCGCCAGCCACGTGCGGTTGGCGATTACCACGGGGTGACCGCCGTTGACCGGATAAGCCAGAATGCCGACGCGCGCCGCGTCCCCGGGCAATGATGCACGAAGCAGCACCCACTTGCCGCTTGGAGAGACTTGAATGAGTTCGTTGACGTGCTCGCTCACGATTGTCCGCCGGTTGGCCCCGTCCATATCCACGTGGTAAAGAAGTTGCTTGTCACCTTCGGCGGCTTTGATGAATAGCCCTCCAGCGGGATCGAAACGTGCGGCGGTGATTGGTCCCGGCCACTCGATGCGGCGCGGCGGCGAGTGACGATCGAGTGGCGCGACCCACAGATTCAACTGCCCGCCTTCATTAAAAGCACTCACAGCAACATAGTTGGTATCAGCGGAGATATCGTATTCATAAATCCGGAATCCAGGCAGAAGCCGCTCGCGGTTGCCGGAGGCGACATCCCTGTTCCCTCCGCACCCGTTTGACACAGATTTCCCTCAGCCCCTACCCTTGTGTCTCTGGCTATGAAAGTTCTGGTTATAGGAGGCGGCGGCCGCGAGCACGCCCTTATCTGGAAACTGCGACAGTCCCCGCGCGTCACCCAACTTTTTTGCGCGCCGGGGAATGGCGGCATCGGTCGCGAAGCGGAGTGCGTCCCCGCCGACTTGAAGAGCGTGCAATCAATTGTGGCGGCGGCCGATCGGCTGCGGCCGGACCTCACGGTCATAGGGCCGGAGCTTCCGCTTCAGCTCGGGGTGGTGGACGAATTCATGCGCCGCGGATGGCCCGTCTTTGGGCCGACGAAACCGGCGGCACAACTGGAATCGAGCAAGAGCTTCGCCAAGCAGTTTCTGCAGCGCCATCACATTCCCACGGCCCTGTTTGCAATGTGCGATTCCAGGGTGGAGGTGAAAGAGGCGCTCTCGCACTTCGGCACGCCGCTGGTGGTCAAGGCCGATGGCCTGGCCGCCGGCAAAGGCGTGGTGGTTTGTAACAGTAAAGACGAGGCGTTGGCCGCGGCCGCCGACATGCTCTCGGGAAAAATGGTGGGCGAAGCGGGTGCGCGGGTGGTGATCGAAGAATTCCTGGAGGGAGATGAGCTTTCGTTTCTAGTGCTCAGCGACGGCGAGCGCGTGGCTCCGCTGGTGGCCGCCCAGGACCATAAACGCGTGGGCGATGGCGATACCGGCCCCAACACTGGCGGGATGGGCGCCTGCTCTTTCCCCGGCCTGCTGGATGAACAAATGACGCAGTGGCTCGTGCAGCATGTGGCACGTCCGGTGGTGGAGGGAATGAAAGCCGAGGACGCCGAGTACAAGGGCATCCTCTATTGCGGGCTGATGATGACGGCGCGGGGGCCCATGGTGCTGGAATTCAACTGCCGCTTCGGCGATCCCGAGATCCAGCCGATCCTAATGCGGCTGGAAAGCGATCTCATCGAGGCCATCGAGGCATCCATTGAAGGCCGGGTCAGCGACGGCGACTTTCGCTGGTCGAACGATGCGTCGGTGTGCGTGGTGATGGCCTCAGGCGGCTATCCCGGCACGATCGAAGTGGGAAAAAGAATCAGTGGAATCGACGGCGCGGAAAAGATCGCTGGCGTCAAAGTTTTTCACGCTGGCACCAGCGCGCGGGACGGCGATTTCTACACCTCCGGGGGAAGAGTGCTGGGCGTGACCGCTCGCGCCGCAACCCTTCCTGCCGCGGTGGCACGCGCTTACGAGGCGGTGAGCAAAATAAAATTTGACGGCGCGCATTACCGCAGGGACATCGCCGGGCGCGCTGCGAAACTCGCCGAGGAGAGTCAATGAGCAAGCCACAAGTTTCGATTGTGATGGGAAGCGACTCCGATCTTGAAATCATGCGCGAGGCCGGCAAGGCCCTCGATGAGTTTGGAATCGGCTACGAAATGGACGTCACCTCGGCGCATCGCTCCCCCGACCGCACCGCAGAGTTCGCGCGCTACGCCGCCGAGCGCGGTATTCGCGTGATCATTGCGGGAGCAGGTGGCGCCGCCCATTTGGCGGGAGTGATCGCCGCGCACACGACCCTGCCGGTGATCGGCGTGCCCATTCCTTCCACTTCGCTCAACGGGATGGATTCGCTGCTGGCGACGGTGCAGATGCCTGCCGGAATTCCCGTGGCCACGGTTGCCATTGGGAAGCCGGGCGCGACCAACGCCGGAATTCTCGCGGCACAGATTCTTGGACTCGCCGATGCGGCAATCGCGCAGAAGCTGCATGCGCACAAAGAAAAGCTGGCGAGAGGCGTGGAAGAAAAATCGAAAAAACTCAAGAGCACGTCTCCGGCGAGCTGAAATTTCCCGGCGCGAAGAGCAGCTTCCCCGGTTTAGTCGAGCTTCAGAGTTTTCAAATATTCTTTTAACGGACCGCCCAGATCCTCGCGCTTCAGCGCAAACTCGACGGTGGCCTTCAGGAAGCCCAGCTTGTCGCCTGCATCGTGGCGCTTGCCCTCGTAAACGTAGGCATAGATCTTTTCCCGCTTCAGCAGCAGCCGCATGGCGTCGGTTAGCTGCAGCTCCCCACCCGTGCCCGCCTGGGTTTCGGCGAGGACGTCGAAGATGGCGGGAGTCAGAATGTAGCGGCCGATGATGGCCAGATCGGAAGGCGCGTCTTTAAAGGCCGGCTTCTCCACCATGTTCAGCACTTCAAATAAACGCCCGCCGGAGTGGCCATCTGCGGGCTTCACATCGAGCACGCCGTAGGCAGAGATGGCTGCGCCTTCGATGATCTGGGTGGCAATCACCGAGCACTGTTTCTGCTCAAAGGCGTCCATCATCTGTTTGAGAACGGGCACTTCAGCGTCAATCACATCGTCGGCCAGCAGCACCGCGAACGCCTCGTTCCCCACCAGTTCGCGGGCGGTGAGCACGGCATGGCCGAGGCCGAGGGCCTCCTTCTGACGCACGTAGGCCACGTGAATCATGTCGGAAATCTGGCGGACCACCTTGAGCAGGTCTGTCTTCCCCTTCTCTTCAAGGATTTTTTCCAGTTCGTAGCTGACGTCGAAGTGGTCTTCAATCGCCGACTTGCCCCGGCCGGTGACAATAATGATTTGGTCACAACCGGCTGCCAGCGCCTCTTCCACGCCGTACTGAATGATGGGCTTATCCACCAGCGGCAGCATTTCCTTGGGCTGGGCCTTGGTGGCAGGCAGGAAGCGAGTGCCCAGGCCGGCCGCCGGAAACACCGCTTTACAAACTTTCATGGTCATGGATTGCCCTTTACTCGAGAAGGGATGAACAGCTTTCGATGCAAATTTGGCTCACAGCGCCGGGCTGTCATCTCCCAGCATGGCTTTGCGAATGATCTTCAGCGGAACTCCGCCTTGCTGCATCAGCCGGTCGTGAAATTCCAGCAGGCTAAAATCTTTCCCGCGCTTCTTACTATAGTCTTCGCGCAACTTCAGGATTTCCAGCTTACCCAGGGTATAGACCAGATAGGTGGGATCAGAAGTTCCGCGTTTCGTTTCCAGCTCCGCCACCGCCGGCGGCTGATATCCCTCATGGATAAAAAACTGCTTTGCCTGCTCGATGGTCATGTCGCCGGTGTGCATCTGGAGGCCGACAATGTAGCGCGCGTTCCGCAACAAAGCGTCTTCCAGTTGCCCCATGCGCAGTTGGGGATCGCCGTTGCCAAAGCCTTCGTCGAGCATCATCTGTTCGGTGTAGTGCGCCCAGCCTTCGGTATTGCTTCCGCAGAAAGTCAATTTTCTGATTTTGGATTTCGATCGATTGACCCACAAGAATTGCACGAAGTGCCCGGGATAGACCTCATGAATCGAAGTACCAGGAATCATGCTGTTGTTAAAGCCTTTCATCCATTCTTCCGTCCGCTCCGCTGGCCATTTAAGGTCCGCCGTGGTCACGTTGAAGAACGTTTTCTCGTCTTTCTTCTCGTAAGCGCCAGGGGTGTCCAGAGAGGCGGAAGTCGTGGCCCGCATAAACGGCGGCGTGTCTTCAAGGATAGGCGGCACACCCGAAGGCACGGTGATGATTTTCTTCTCCGCGATGAATCTCTGGAGACCGCCAAACGTGTCGCGGAACGCTTGAAGAAGCTGGTCAGGCTCGGGATGCTGCTTCTGAAGACCGGCCAGTACTTCCTGCAGGGGGCGGTTGGGATCGATTAGGGACGCTACTTTTTTCATCTCCTGCTGGTTGCGATGCAGGTCGGCATAGCCAATTTCCAGCAACCGGTCGAGCGGGATATCCACCATCTCGTCATAGAGGAGCTTCTTGCGATAGTTCTCCGCTCCCAGGCGGAAATCGCCGGTGGCATTGGGTAAGACGGAATCGCGGAGAAACTTCTGATAACTTTCCAGAGCGCCGATGACTGCCTGGTTCGAGGCCTGAAAATCGGACAAGAGTTTAGGATCTTTGACCGCCGAAAAAGCCTCGACTACATCCTTGCGAAAGAAGCCAGCCACGTTTGGGAGTTGCTCGAGCGCAATTTCTGTATAAATCCTGGGAGGATTTTGCAGGTTCTGCCGGGCCGCCTCGAATGCTTGCGGAATCTGACGCTCTCTTGCAATCACCGAGCGCAGGCGCTCCTCCGGCGGCGCAAAGTTGCGCTTCATCAAAAGGAAAATACTGTTGGCCACGCCCGAGGTATAGCTATCGGGATCCTTACGCCACATCTGAATATCTTGCAGCTCCAGCAGTCCGGAATGGATAGAGCTGATGAGCCAAACGCAATCGGCAGCAGTGCCGGGCGGCAGTTGGGCGCGGTCTACTTGCTCGAACTTGCCCAGGAATTCCTTCATTCCGCGCAGCTCACGCTGCCGTCCTGCGGCGGAGTAGTCTGCCAGTTCGTTATCGTGCTGGTGAAACCCGGCAGCGGTCGCCTCCGAGGGATGAACCTGAAAATAAAAGTCGAAATACTCATCTACCAGCGTATCGAAACTGCGGGCCGGGGTATCGGCTGGTTTCGCGGATGTGGCAGAAGCAATGCATGAGAACGAAATAAAAAATAAGAAAAACAACGCGGTTTTTCGCATTCGGACCCTCGATTCAAACGTATCACACCCTCGGAGTGCATCAGGATTTGCGACGGCCAGTTTAAGACGCTTCAAGCCACAGAAGGAGAGCTTTGCTGCCCGGTAAAGTTCTCCAGAAGCACTTGTAATTGCTCGAGCAGATCGCGGGCGCCCCCTCCCTTTGCCAGGAATTTGAGAGTTCCATCGGGAAGGAACTGGGCGCCGCGCTGGGAGGAAACGAAACTTGCCAGCTTGGCGGCTTCGATGGGAGCGTCGGAGCGGAATTTCACGCTGACCAGGTCGCGCTTTCGTTCGATTCCGGTAACCCCGGCCTGTACCGCCTGCAAACGAAGGGCAGCGTAGCGCACCAACTGCTGCACCGGCAGCGGCGGCTCCCCGTACCGGTCTTTGAGCTCTGCTTGCACGTCCGCAAGCTGCCGCTCGGTGTCGACCGCCGCGATGCGCTTGTAAAGGCGCAGGCGCTGATTCTCTTCCGGGACATAACCCGCGGGAATGCGGATGTTGAGGCCCAGGTTGAGTTGCGTCTGCGGTTGCGGCTCGGCTTCGCCTTTCATCTCACGGACCGCCTGCTCCAGCATCTGGGTGTACAGATCGAATCCCACCGCCTCGACGTGCCCGCTCTGCTCACCTCCCAGCAGGTTGCCGGCGCCGCGCAATTCCAGATCAAGAGCGGCGATCTTGAAGCCCGCGCCCAGATCGGAGAATTCTTTGAGGGCCGCCAATCGTCTTCTGGCGACGGGAGTCAGTTCGATCTCGGCAGGAAGGAGCAGGTAGGCGTACGCCCGCCGATTGGAACGGCCCACCCGCCCGCGAAGCTGGTAAAGCTCGGAGAGTCCCAGGCGGTCGGCGCGGTTAATCAGGATGGTGTTGCACAACGGAATATCCAAACCGTTTTCAATGATGGTTGTCGCCACCAGAATGTCGGCTTCGTGACGCATGAACTTGAGCATCACTCTTTCCAGCTCGCCCTCCGACATTTGTCCGTGACCCACGATGACCCGGGCGCGAGGGACCAGCGCCTGCAGCTTGGCGGCGATTTCCCAGATGGAATCCACGCGATTGTGCACGAAATAGATTTGTCCGCCGCGATCCAGTTCCTGCTCAATCGACGAGCGGATCAGCTTCTCGTCCCAGCTGGCAACCACGGTCTGAATGGCGATGCGATCTTTGGGCGGAGTCTCAATCACGCTCATGTCGCGCAACCCGACCAGCGACATATGCAGGGTGCGGGGAATGGGCGTGGCCGACATGGTGAGCGCATCCACTTCTTTGCGCATCTGCTTCAGACGCTCCTTGTGCCGTACCCCGAAGCGCTGCTCCTCATCCACCACCAGCAGGCCCAGATCGGGGAACTTCACGTCCTTTGAGAGCAACCGGTGGGTGCCGATCAGCACGTCCACTTTACCGGCTTCCACTTTTTGCAGGATTTCCTTCTGCTGGCGGGGTGTGCGGAAGCGGCTGATCATCTCGATGTTCACCGGAAAAGCCGCAAACCGCTGTTTGAAGGTTTCATAGTGCTGAAACGCCAGCACCGTAGTCGGCGCCAGAATTGCCACCTGCTTATTGTCATTGATCGCCTTAAAGGTGGCGCGCATGGCCACTTCTGTCTTGCCATAGCCGACATCGCCGCAGAGCAGCCGGTCCATGGGCAGCGTCGATTCCATGTCGCGCTTCACGTCCCCAATGGCCTGCGCCTGGTCCTCGGTTTCGCTGTACTCGAAGGCGTCTTCAAATTCGCGCATCCACTCGCTGTCCGGGGGAAAGGCATGCCCCTCGGCTGTCTTGCGCTGGGCATACAGCTTTAGCAGCTCCTCGGTCATGTCTTTCATGGCCTTGCGGACGCGCGCCTTGGTACGGCCCCAGGTGGCGGCGCCTAAGTGATTCAGCACCGGCCTGGCGCCCTCCGCCGAGCGGTATTTCTGCACCAGATCGAGGCGGGTGAGGGGAACGTAGAGCTTGGCGGCGTCAGCGTATTCAAGCTCCATGAATTCGGTGTCGCCATCGCCCTGGTTAATTTCTTTCAGACCCTGGTATTGCCCAATCCCATGTTCCACGTGGACGACGTAGTCGCCCACCTGCAGGTCGCGAAAATCTGAAAGAAAAGCCGAAGTTTTCGATCGCTGCCGCTGCGGACGCGAGACCACAGATTCCGATTCGTCGAAAAGATCGCGGGTGCCGAAGACCGCCAGCCCGGCATCGGGCAGCACCATCCCATCCGGGATGTAAGCCTTTACCAGCGTGGTCGTCAGCACCTCTCCGGCGAAGTATGAGGTTTCGTCTGCATAGCTTTCCCCACCGCGAGTCCGGCTACCGAGGCGGAATGAGACTCCATACTCAGTGAAGAAGTCGGCCAGACGCTCCAGTTCACCGGTATTGGGCGCGACCACCAGCACGCGGCGGCTGGCGGCAATCTGCTTTTTCACTTCTTCCAGCATGCTGGGAATGGAGCCGTGAAAGCGCGGGCTGGGCTGGGAGTGAAACTCAACCGGATCGGGACCATCCGAACGCGCGAGGGCAAGATGCTCGATGCCGGCGCCGGGAAGCAATTGCAATTTGTCCTGCCATTCCCCGTACGGAAGATAAAGGTCCGAGGGGCGCACCAGCTTCCCGATGCCGCTGCGCTCGTGCGCTTCCTCAATCTTTGACCAGAACTGTTCGAGTTCGCCCTCGAGCAACTCGGGTTCGTCGGCAATCACCACCGCACTTGGCATGAGGTCGAAAATTGTTCCCGCGGCCCCGGCGACCGCAGCATAAAATTCCCAGCCGGGAAAAACCGTTACTCCGCCGGCCCGGACTGCCTGCTCGACGACTTCTTCGGAGCCGCTAAGCCGCTTTCCTGAAAGCCTTACGTGGATCGCTCCCAGCAGCTCTTCCGTGATTGGGCTCTCTGAAAGGGGCAATAAGACAATTTCGTCGGCAGGAGAAGAAGAGCGCTGGGTGCCAGGATCGAATTTGCGGATGGACTCGACTTCATCACCGAAGAGTTCAATGCGGACCGGCTTCTCCGATTCCGGGGAGTACACGTCGAGAATGCCGCCTCTGAGGGCGTATTCGCCGGGCATCTCAACCACATCCGTGGGGGTGTATCCAACCGAGTTCAAGTGCCGCAGCAAACTGCCGGCCTCAATGCTCTCGGTGCGGCGTATGACCCGCGCCAGCCCCGAGTAGTAATCAGCCGAACTCAAACGCGAGGCACTGGCACTAACCGGAACCACGACAATCGATGCCGCGCCGGTCGCAACCTTCCACAATGCAATCGCCCGCTGCTCCTGAATCTCCGGATGGGTGGAGAGGTTCTGAAAAGGCAGGACGTCGTGTGTGGGAAGCGCAACCACGCTCTCCCGCGAGGCGCCACCGATCAGGTCGCAGTACGCCTGAATCACGGGAACGAATTCCTCGGCGGCCTCATTGTTGCGGACGAGCAGCAGCAATGGCCGCCCGGCGGTCTTCTGTAGTTGCGCAGTCAGCAGGGATTTCGCGGCAGGGTTCAGCCCAGAAACACGAATGCGCCCCGTGTTCGCTCGAAGGTGGGAGATAACACGTGAGAAAGCGGATAGCTTTTCTACGTCCGCAAATAAATCGCGGACGAAAGGCAGGGCCATTGCTTTGTTAGTTTATCAGCACAACCAGCTCTGCCCTTCGAGCGCCAAGCAAATCATTTCGGCAAACCGAGCTAACGTCCCGCGGCGGCTGCACCGGAGGAGCCGCCTTCAGAGGCAATCTCCAGCACGTACTTCTTGCCGCCAAACCTGATTTGCGACAGTGACGAGGTTCCGTCACTGCCGGTAACAGTGGTGACCGCGTCGTGCGGCATGGAATGAGTCATCATTACGACGCGCGCCGGCGTGGTGACGACAGCGTTCTTGCCCTGAAAAATCTTGAGCTCGACCTGACCGCCAGTTCCCTCCCACTGCACGGTGTAGTTTCCGCTCGCCAGTTGCTTTCCGCCCACGCTGGCCGGATGCTGAAGTTCCAGCGGGCCCTTGGTTGCTGCGAATGCGCTTCCGGCGGCGAGAACCACTGCCCCCAGAAGAATGCCTTTCAACCCTCTCGTTGCGTTCACCAAACCTCCTCTTTCCCGGTACGCCAGGAACGGTTAGCGGCGGCCGCGTCACCCTGCGCGAGTTGCGTTTCTCCGCGCAGGGCATACAATTCTGCTCCGGGGTCAAGCAAAAGAGTCCGCCTCGGATTGAGGCGCACTTGCTTGCGTAGGGATTGTCCTCACCTGGCCGCCAAACCGAGCGTGAGGCTTTCCCTTGACCCTTCTAAGTTTCAGTGGCTGTGGGGAAACAGCCTCGCGGCCGTCTCCTGCTTACCCTTCACTACGCAATACGCGGATACCCCAGCTTCGGTTCCGCGATTCATCCTGTTACTGAGGTTGGACGCGGACGCGACCTGCTGGTTAGCAAGGCGTCGTGACAATCAGCGTGAGGGTTTTTTGCGGCGAACGGCGCGAGAAGCCCTTTCCAGAAGAACGATCGCGTGGGCGATGGCGGCGTTCTCCGTCCCCATGCCTTCGGGAGTTTTGGCTTTGATCCCGATGCGGTCTCCCGATACACCCAGAAGCTCAGAAACTCGCTCGCGAATGTTCCCGGCGTGGGGACCGATTTTCGGCTGGGCAACAATCAGCGTGGAATCTATGTTGGTAATTTTGTATCCGGCGGATTTTACCCGGCGCAGTGCCTCGGCAAGAAAGACGGCCGAATCTGCGCCTTTCCAGCGCTCGTCGGAGGGAGAAAAGAGAGTGCCAATGTCGGGTGCGGCGATCGCCCCCAGCAGAGCGTCGGTAATCGCGTGCAGCAGCACGTCGCCATCGGAGTGGCCGCCCAGCCCTTTATCGTGCGGGATTTCCAACCCGCCGATTTTGAGCGGAACTCCGCGCTTGAATTCATGTGAGTCCCAGCCGTAGCCAATTTTCATAAGGCCTCCTCCTTAGTAATACATCAGTAATACATCGCTTCCATTGCCCGCTGCACCTTAGCCGAGAGCACGTCCATGTGACGCACAGTCAGCCCGGCGGTCGAAATAGGATCGCCCACTCTCATCTCCAGCGGGCGCGGTTTGATGTGGTAAGTGTCCATGGGAAGCACTTCGTAAGTGCCCACCAGCGCCACCGGAACTACATCGACTTGCGCCTTGATGGCGAGAAAAAATGCGCCCGGAAGAAATGGCTGGATGCGGCCATCCGGGGTGCGGCCGCCTTCGGGAAAAATCACCAGCGGCATGCCCGCCTTGAGCGTCTTCAGCGCCGAACGGATGCTGGCCACTGAGCGCGCCGGATGCTGCTGGTCCACGCAAACTTGTCCCGAGCGCTTCAAATGCCAGCCCACGATGGGATACGCCAGTAGCTCCTTCTTATGAACGATGCGGAACTGAAAAGGAAGGAAGGCGTACAAGACCGGGATATCCAGCGCGGAGGCATGATTTACGGCAAAGACGTGAGGCTTTGCAGGATCAATCTTGTCGAGGCCGAAGGCCCGCAGCGGGGAGCAAATCGTCCTCATGATCAGCTTCGACCACAGCCGGGCAAAGGCGTGCAGAATGCTTCCGTCTTTGTCAAAAAATCCAAAAGGAATGGATATCAGGCCCAGCACAAGGGTGTAGAGCCAGATCAATAGATCAAAAAAGAAATAGGAGCGCAAACGGCTGAGCAGGCCGTATTTTTTTTGGGCAATGACGGCGGTTTTTTCTCGCGCAGGCGCTTCGGTCACGCTGCTATTTTCCATCAGCACCGGCCCCGAGAGCGCGCATGGCTTCACCCACCACGTAGATTGACCCCGTTATTACCACGATTCCGCCGCTTCCAGCCAGCGACTGGGCACGGCGAAGCGCGGAAGTTACATCCGGGGCAGCTTCCATTTCCGTATTGGCGCGGACCGCGGCTTGGCGAATCTCTTCCGCGGTTGCCGACCGTTGATTATCAGCGCTGGTGACGACCACGCGCTCGCCCAAGGGAAACAGAATCTCCGCCATCTCGCCGATTGCCTTGTCTCGCATTGCGCCAAATACGAAGATAATCCGGCGATCTTCATATAATGACGACAGCGCGGATCGCAGCGCCCAGGTTCCGGCGGGGTTATGGGCTACGTCAAGCACCAGTTCCGGCATGTCGCCGGATCGCGGAATCATCTGCAACCGCCCCGGCCAGCTTGTCTCCCGGATGCCTTGTTCAATCGATTTCGCGGTGACTGGAAACCCTTGCTTGGTGAGTTCCCCGGCGGCTGCAATTGCCAGGGCGGCGTTGCGCAACTGGTGCCGGCCGGCAAGAGCCGACTCCACCAGAATTTCTTTCCCCATCACCCCCAGCGGATACCGCGCGATCACTCCGCCGCACGGTTTCTGCGCGGGCTTCTGGCCAGACTTGGCGATCTCGGCGCTTGCGGTTGAAGGTCGTTGTGTTAGCGCGTACTGTGGCGCGCCTGGCGAAACTGGAGGCACGTAGGACACCGCATTGACGGCTCTGGCTCCGGCTTCGAGAATTGCGTTTCCGATTACATCGTTGGCCTCGGGACTTTGCGGCAACGTGACCACCACCCCACCCGGCCGGATAATCCCGGCTTTCTCGCGGGCGATTTCAGTCAGAGTGTTTCCGAGATATTTCTGATGGTCCAGGGCGATGTCTGTGATCACGCTCACACAGGGATTGACGACGTTGGTGGCATCCAGCCGCCCGCCCATGCCCACTTCCAGCACCGCGATTTCAATCCCGCTGGTCGAGAAGTGCTCGAATGCCATGGCGGTCAGCATCTCGAAGAAGCTCGGATGCCATGGGAGTTCCCCATCTTCGACCAGCCTTTCGGCCGTGCGCTCGACCATGTCGTGCAGGAGCGCGAACCGGCCATCGGCGATTGGCTCGCCATCCACTCGAATGCGTTCGTTGATCCGGAGCAGATGTGGCGAAGTGTACATGCCGGTGCGCAATCCCGATGCCCGCAGGATAGAAGCCAGAGTTGCCGCAGTGGAACCCTTGCCGTTGGTTCCGGCGATGAGAACACTGGAGAAGCGGCGCTCGGGATTCTCCATTGCCGCCAGCAGCACCCGCATATGCGCCAGGTCGAATTTATGCACCGGCGTCGGCGCAAGCTCCTGGCCCAGGGCGTAAATGCGGGCGACGGCAGTGTGGTAAGAAGCGGGCATGCGAGTTCGTCGTTGGTAAGACCGTCGTTGGTAAAACCGTCGTTGGTCGTTGGTCTTTGGTCTTTGGTCTTTGGCCTTTCGCCAACAGCTCTAGCGTACCAGTTTCGCTGCAATCTCTCGATGCGTCTTTGCATCAGCGAGAAAATCCACACGCCAGACGCGGACCTAGGGGAGTTCCAGGCGGAAATGGCGGGAATGGGCCAACAACAAACGGCGAGCACGAAGGCGGACTAAAAATCACCGACGGCGACAGACGAACGACCGAAGACGAACGGGCGACGACCGAAGACGAAAGACCGGCAACCACGACCCACGGCGATTTCAGGCCAACGGCCAACGCAACGACGTTTTTTTGATGGTTTTACACCGATGGCCGATGATTCACGCCCGCGGTCATGAACTCGAGCGCGCGAGCGAGGTACGCCTTGATCTCTTTGCGGTGCACCACGGCATCGAGCATGCCGTGCTCCAGCAGGAATTCGCTGCGCTGGAATCCCGGCGGAAGCTTCTGGCGGATGGTTTGCTCGATAACGCGCGGCCCGGCGAAACCGATGAGCGCTCCCGGTTCGGCAATGTTCAGGTCCCCCAGCATCGCAAACGACGCGGTCACGCCCCCGGTGGTGGGATCGGTAAGCACGGAGATATAGGGCACGCGGGCTTCATCGAGCTTCGCCAGCGCAGCCGAAATTTTGGCCAGCTGCATCAGGCTGAGCACGCCTTCCATCATGCGGGCCCCGCCGGAGGCAGAAACAATAATGATCGGAATCTTCTTTTCGATCGCCTCTTCGATGGCGCGGGTAATCACTTCGCCGACCACCGAGCCCATGCTGCCACCGATAAAACCGTACTCCATCGCGCTGATGATGACCGGGCGGCCGTTCAGCTTGCCGCGCGCGTTGATCACGGCGTCGCTCAGGCCGGTTTCCTGCTGGGCGTGCTTCAGCCGCTCTGCATAAGGCTTCAAATCCACGAATTTCAGAGGATCGGTGGAACACAAATTATCGCTGAAGGTCTCGTACTCGCCATCATCCAGCAATATCGCCAGCCGGGCACGGGCGTCGATGCGGAAATGCTTGCCGCACTTGGGACAAACATTCAGGTTATCTTCCAAGTCCTTTTTCCAGATGATCTGGCGGCAGCTCTCACACTTGACCCACAAGCCCTCGGTGCGAACTTTTTTTTCGCCCGAAGCATCCAGCTCGACGGATTGTCGCTTGAACCAAGCCATATGAAGCAATTGGGAAATTGGGCAATTGGGCAATTTTAAAAGACAACGGACGGCAACGGTGTCTAATTACTCAATGACTCAATTTCCCATTACTAAATTTCGCAAACTCAGTATTCAATGCCCCGCTGCGCCATGACGCCCTCTTCGTAGGCGTGCTTTACCTGGCGCATCTCCGTGACCGTGTCGGCAAGCTCGACAATTGTCGGATGCGCGTTGCGTCCCGTCAAGATCACATGCACCATTTCCGGCTTGCGCTTAAGCGCCTCCGTCACTTTGGAGGGATCGAGCATGCCATAGCTGATCGCGTAGTTGATCTCATCGAGGACCACCAGGTCCCATTCGCCCGACTGGATCGCGCGTTCGCCCTCGTCCCATGCGTCTTCGACCATGCGCACATCTTCGGGATCGGGCTTCTCCGCCCCCACCTTCACGAAGCCCCGGCCCATCTGCTTCATGATGAAGCGATCGCCGAATGACTTTACGGCATCCAGTTCGCCATAATGCCACGAGCCTTTCAGGAACTGCAGCATCAGCACGCGCATGCCGTTTCCCACCGCGCGCAACGCGGTTCCCATCGCCGCAGTCGTCTTGCCCTTGCCCGGGCCGGTGTTGACGATGATGAGACCTCGGCGAACGTCAGCCATAAGCAAGGTCGATTGTACTTACCTGAAACGGTTTTCACCACAGAGCCAGAAGCCGAGACTGCTGAAATACAATGGCCCGAGGCGATTGAGTAATTTGGTAATTGGGTAATTGGGGAATGGTTAAACGAGGGGACTCCACCTTTACCGCGGCGGCTGTCCAACCAGCAAATTATCCAATCGCTAAATTACCCAATACCAAATCACAAAATTACTAAATTTTCGAACCGCTCACCTTGAATCTTGACGACACCATCGTTGCCATCGCCACTCCGCCGGGACGCGGGGGCATTGGCGTTGTCCGCCTAGCCGGTCCGGAGGCCTGCTCCATCGCAACACCTATGCTTCGGCTCACGCATGATCTCGAACCTGGGCATGCGGTCTTCGGCGAACTGATCGAACCCTGTGGGGCGGGCGCCCTTTCGGCAGGCTCAGGGCAGGCTCCCGCGCGCGAAGGCCGGGGGAAGGAATTGCCCTCAACATTGGATGTTGTGGTGTCCCCAACGCGGCCGGGGGCGGCCGCGCCACATCCGGAGCGCATCGACGAAGTGGTCGTTACTTACTTCGCCAAGCCGCATTCGTACACAACTGACGACATTGTCGAGATATCTGCGCATGGATCCCCGGTCGTCCTTCGCCACGTGGTGGAATCGGCCCTGGCCCGTGGCGCGCGGCTCGCCGAGCCGGGCGAGTTCACCATGCGCGCCTTTCTCAACGGACGGATTGACCTCACCCAGGCGGAAGCGGTCCGTGATTTGATCGATTCGCAAACCCTCTATCAGGCCAAGATCGCCGCGCAGCAGTTGGAAGGCGCGCTTTCCCGGCGCTTGCAGCCGATAAAACAAGAGCTGGTTGAATTGATCGCATCACTCGAGGCCGGCATCGACTTCGCCGAAGATGATGTTTCCGTCCTTGCCTCGGAGATCATTCTGCAGCCCATGGCAAAAGTCCGCGCGCCGCTGGAAGAACTTGAGCGGTCCTTCGCTTACGGAAAACTCGTGCACGAAGGATTGACGCTCGCCATCGTTGGGCGTCCCAATGTCGGCAAGTCGAGCCTGTTCAATCGCCTGGTGGAGCGCGAACGCGCCATCGTGACTGCGACTCCCGGCACCACGCGGGATCTGGTGACGGAAACCGTTTCGCTTGGAGGCATCCCGGTAAAGCTGGTGGATACCGCCGGAATTCGCAAGGCGCTTGATGAAGCCGAAAGCCTGGGAATCCAGAAATCCATGGAAGCGCTGGCGGATGCCGATCTGGTCCTGGTGGTGCTGGACGCGTCGCAAGCGGAAACTGGCGATGACCGGCAACTCTTGGATCAGACCAGGAATCGGCGGGCAATCGTGGTCAAGAACAAGTCGGACCTGGGCATGTCACCAATTCGCGCGGACTACCTGGAAAAGGGTCTCGCGGGGGCGGGACAGGCGCGAGTTCCGGCCGGCATGGCATCCGCGATCCGCACTTCGGCACTCACCGGAGAAGGAATCTCTGAACTTCGCGCCGAAATCCTTTGGCTCGCAACCGGCGACGCCGCATCCAGCGCGGAATCGGGCTTTCTCACCAATGCGCGCCATGGGGCATTGGTTCGCGATTCACTCACGGCGCTCGATGCCGCCGCCACGGCAGTCGAGAATAAAGTTCCCCACGAAATGCTTTTGCTCGATCTTTACAGCGCGCTGCGGCCGCTCGATGAAATCACCGGCGCCACCACCAATGACGACATCCTCAATCTGATTTTCAGCCGCTTCTGTATCGGAAAGTAAGGTTGGACCCGCGTCTCCGCCGCGGGTCCCGTGTCAGCAGTATCCGCCGCTTATTTTTTCTCCGCCATCCCTCACGGCTTGGCCGTCTTGCCTTTCAACTCCACTACGATCAAATCCATGGGCTGATCACTGGTGTTCTCGGGAAGGTGGGTAGCGGGTTCGCTGTATTGCGCGTCGCCTGCCTTTACGGAGAAGCTTTGCGTTTTCCCTCCCGGGAAAGTGAATTGCCCGGTGGCGTCGGTGAGAAACACCGCAACCGCCGCCGGATGACTATGCATGACCGACTTCTCGTGCGCGCCGTAGTGGACCTTCAGAATCCGCACCTGGGGGTTTTCGGTCACCACGCTGTAATGCGTGGAGTCCACCTTGACCGCGTCTTGAGCCGAGAGAATGGGAGCCAGACAGAGGCACGAAACGACGCCATAAATCGCTAAAGGCACTCGCATTTTGTTCTCCTTACGGTTGGTGAGATTTGCTCGAAAGGCCTATAACGTACTCCGGCGGATTGCCGCTGTCAATCACGGCTTCATCGAATGTCATACCACAATAGAAATGTCCCCGCATTGTGAATCACCCGGCCGCAGGAAACTGCGGCGTTTTCATGTGCTGATAACCGCGTCTCCACGGGTGCGTGCTGGGTGGAGTGTGCGCGTGCCATCGCGTAGGGTCTTCTTCCGCAAACTGGCAATGCCCCGTGCCCGTGGCGTCATCCACCAGGTGCATCAGACACCCTCGCCGGCACGGTCCTCCAGCCAGCGATGAAAGCTCCCGTCCAGTTGCACCAGTTCGCCAAAATGCGCTCTGCGTCCCCGCCGCTGGCGATACGGTTTCCGCTTCCGCTGTCGCCGCCATACCATGCTGCAAGCCCACACTCGCTTAGCCTGCCGATAACTCAGCTCCAGCAACTCCGCCGCTTCCCGCAATCGCAAGCTGCCCGCCTTCACCCGCCCCATCACTTCCGCCCGACTCAGTTCCTTCGCGCTCAAGCTCGTTCTCCCCAATCTGAGTGCCTCCTATCGAAAAGCATCACCGAAACGGGGACATTTCTACTGGGGTCGACAGGGACATTTTTAATGTGGTTCAACAGCGGAGCAGACCCTAATCCAAACCCAGCGGGCGCTTTGTCTCAACATCCTTCTCCTCGACGGGCTGGTATTTATTCCGAAGATAGAGAATTCCGGCCACAATGATCCCGATGCCAACGCTGATCGCAAAAAACACGCGGTAGGCGGGGAAGAAGATCAGCACCAGCCCCATCAGGGATGCCGCAATAATGAGACCTGTCGCGCCTTTGACACGGATGATCATGCCGGGACCCTAAGAAATTTTAGTCTTGAATGACTTCGGTTGTGAAGGGTGGAGTACAGGCGCCCGCCCCCCGCATTGCGGGGCGCTGAAGCACCGGAGATGCTAAAACATTGGCCCGGAGGCCACGAAGGCCTACTGGCGGGCCGTAGGCCCCTCCTGCGGATTGCTGAGTGGCATGGGCTGGGCTGCGTCGGAGGGGATTTCGACATCCGGCAGCGGACGCTCGAGCGCCAGCGTCAGCACCTGATCCATGGTGTCCACAAAATGCAGCTTCATTGCGCTGCGAAGGTTTTCCGGCACTTCGGCGACATCTTTCTCGTTTTCCTTGGGAAGGATTACCTCGAACAGTCCGGCGCGATGCGCCGCCAACAGTTTTTCCTTGAGCCCGCCGATGGGCAGCACCTTTCCGCGTAGAGTAATTTCTCCCGTCATGGCGAGATCGCGACGGACCGGAATCTTGCTCAGTGCGCTGGCAATGGCGGTGGCAATGGTGATGCCGGCCGAGGGCCCGTCTTTCGGAATTGCGCCTTCAGGAACGTGCACGTGAATGTCGAAATTGCGATAGAACTCGCGAGTTAATCCCAGCCGCGCGGCGCGCGAGCGCACGTACGACATGGCCGCATGGGCTGACTCCTGCATGACGTCGCCGAGCTTGCCGGTAAGCGTCAGTTTGCCCTTACCGTCGACGACCGTGGCTTCCGTACTCAGGATGGACCCCCCCATTTCCGTCCACGCCAGTCCGGTCACCAAACCGACTTCGCTCTTCTCGTGGGCCAGCGTATCCCGGAACTTGATCACGCCCAGGAAATCGTTCAGGTTTTCCGGAGTGACCGTGATGGTGTAATTCGCCCCTTCTTTAACCACCTTGCGCGCGATTTTGCGAAAGACGTTGCCAATTTCGCGTTCCAGGTTGCGGACGCCGGCCTCGCGGGTGTAATTACCGATCAGCGCAGTGATGGCGTCATCGGTGAATTTGACGTTTTTCTCATTCAGGCCGGCCTGCTCCCTCTGCTTCCTGATCAAAAATTGCTTCGCAATTTCCAGCTTTTCAGCTTCCGTGTAGCCGTGCAATCGAAGCACCTCCATGCGGTCCTGGAGGGCGGGTGGAATGGTATGCAGAACGTTGGCTGTGGCGACGAAGAAGACCTGCGACAAGTCATATTCAACGTCAAGATAGTGGTCCACGAACATGAAATTCTGCTCAGGATCCAGCACTTCGAGCAGTGCCGCGGAAGGATCGCCGCGGAAATCCATAGACATCTTGTCCACTTCGTCCAGCATAAAGACCGGGTTCTTGGTCCCAGCTTTCTTCATCATTTGGATGATTTGTCCGGGCAGCGCTCCAATGTAGGTGCGGCGATGACCCCTGATTTCCGCTTCGTCGCGGACGCCTCCCAGTGACATGCGCACAAACTTGCGCCCCGTGGCCTTGGCAATCGACATTCCCAGTGAAGTCTTGCCGACACCCGGAGGTCCGACGAAACACAGAATCGATCCCTTGGGATTTTTAACCAGCTGCCGTACAGCCAGAAACTCAAGGATGCGCTCCTTGATTTTTTCCAGCCCGTAATGGTCTTCATTCAGAACTTTTTCGGCGCGCGAGATATTGCGGATTTCCTTCGACCGCTTCTTCCAGGGCACGGCCAGCAGCCAATCGAGATAATTGCGCGAGACGGTGGACTCTGCCGACATCGGGGGCATGGCTTCGAGCTTCTTCAGTTCCTGGACTGCCTTGTCCCGCACTTCCTTCGGCATGCCTGCGTTTTCTATCTTCTTCTTGAGCTCATCGAACTCGCTCTTCTCGCCGCGGCCCAGTTCTTTCTGAATCGCCTTAATTTTTTCGTTCAGGTAATACTCTTTTTGCGCCCGCTCCATCTGCCGCTTCACCCGCGACTGGATGGTGCGGTCCATGTTCAATTTCTCAATTTCGATATCGAGTACATCGCCAATCCGGGTGAGACGCTCGGCGGGATCGAAAATTTCCAGCAACTCCTGCTTTTCTTCGATGGAAAGTTGGAGGTTCGCGGCGATGGTGTCAGTCAGTTTGGCCGGATCCTCCATGCGCACGGCGGCGATCATGGTCTCGTAATTCAGCGACTGGCACAGCTTTACATATTGCTCAAAAAGCGAGGTGACCCGCTGCATGGCAGCTTCCAGCTGAGCATTGGTCTCCACCGCATAGCGGGCCAGCCGGACCGTGGCCTGCATAAAGCCCCCGGTATCGGTAATCTGCAGCACTTTGCCGCGCTCGATACCTTCCACGAGAACTTTGATGTTGCCGTCAGGCAGCTTCAAACTCTGAACAATATTGACGACGGTTCCGATCTGGTAGATCTCGTTGGCTTTGGGCTCGTCCACGCTGGCGTCGTGTTGGGTGGCCAGAAAGATCTTTTTATCTGCCGCCAGCGCCTCCTCGAGAGCACGTACACTCGATTCCCGTCCGACCACGAACGGGGTCATCATGTAAGGGAATATGACCACATCCCGGATGGGCATCATGGGAAGCTTGCGGGTCTCGAATTTTTCCTTGGCAGAGGTCACTAGATCTCCAGAACAAGCCTTTAGATGCCAGCTGTTGGCGGTGAGGCCGAACTTCTTGTGCAGCGGATTTAGGCCAAATAGCTAACTGCTAAAAAGCTTTCAGGCCTGGTTTATCCGGCCTTCTCCATCATAGCAAGCGAAACGTTGCGTTTTTCAACCATTTCCCGTGTAACCTCGAACTCCTTAACCTTCTTTTGGCTGGGAAGGTGGTACATCAAATCGAGCATCAGCTCTTCCAGGATCATGCGCAGCCCGCGTGCCCCCACTTTGCGCGCCATCGCCTGGCGAGCCACGGCCAACAGAGCGTCTTCGCTGAACTTGAGGCGCACGTTCTCAAACTCAAATAACCGCTGATACTGCTTCACGATGGCGTTCTTGGGGCGGGTGAGAATTTCGATAAGGACAGACTCATCCAAGTCCTCGAGCACGCCCACCACCGGCAATCGTCCCACAAATTCCGGAATCAAGCCAAACTTGATCAGGTCTTCCGGCTGGATTTCGCTTAGCAATTCGAAATTCCGCTTGCGGTCCGCGACCTCGTCCAGCGCCTGGTCTCCCTCTGTGCGGAATCCCAGTGATTTCTTCCCCGCGCGGCGGGCGATAATCTTATCCAATCCGACGAACGCGCCACCGCAAATGAAGAGAATGTTGGTGGTATCCACCGGCGTGAATTCCTGATGCGGGTGCTTGCGGCCTCCTTGCGGAGGAACATTCGCAATCGTGCCTTCCAGAATCTTCAGCAGGGCCTGCTGTACGCCTTCTCCCGAAACGTCACGCGTGATGGATGGGTTTTCGTCCTTTCGCCCAATTTTATCCACTTCATCGATGTAAATGATTCCGGTTTGCGCGCGGCCCACATCGCCGTCGGCGGCCTGCAGCAGCTTCAGAATGATGTTCTCGACGTCTTCGCCGACGTATCCAGCTTCGGTGAGCGTGGTCGCATCCACAATGGCAAACGGCACGTCCAGCATACGTGCCAGGGTTTGTGCCAAAAGGGTCTTTCCCGTACCGGTCGGCCCGATCAGCATGATGTTGGACTTGGAAAGTTCAATTCCATCGCCGCTGCGCTGACGGTTCATGTAGATGCGCTTGTAGTGGTTGTAAACCGCGACCGCCAGTTTTTTCTTGGTCTGCTCCTGGCCAATGACATATTCATCGAGGAAAGTCTTGACTTCGTGCGGCTTGGGAAGCTGGTTCGGAGTCGAAGCTGCAGGCGTAGCTGCCCGGTCATCTTCCAGAATCGAGTTACAGACGGCCACACATTCGTCGCAGATGTACGCCCGGGGATAGTCGCTCGGAGATGAAATCAATTTGGCGACCGCGTCCTGCGACTTATGACAGAACGAGCAGCGAAGAATTTCTTCTGTTCCAGTCCTGTTTTTCACTCAGCTTCACTCCTGGTTACTGCAACCGCTCTTCTTCAGCGACACCTCGCCGCAACCCAGACCAGCCGGGGAAGGCCGATCATACAGCCTAGCGGGTTTTATAGATGATATCGTCTATGATTCCGTATTCCTTCGCCTGCTGCGCGTTCATGATGAAGTCCCGCTCCACGTCCTTTTCCACCTTGTCCAGCTTCTGGCCGCTGTGCTTGGCGAGTAACTGATTGGTTATCTCCCGCATGCGCAAGATTTCGCGTGCGTGAATGTCAATGTCTGTGGCCTGACCCGAAAGCCCTCCCATGGAAGGCTGATGGATCAAAATCCTCGAATTGGGGAGCGCCAGCCGCTTCTTGCTCTCTCCCGCCGAAAGCAGCAAGGCGGCCATGCTGGCGGCCTGTCCAATACATATTGTAGTCACATCGTTCTTCACATACTGCATAGTGTCGTAAATTGCCATACCGGCAGTAATGGACCCTCCGGGAGAATTTATATACAACTGGATGTCCTTTTCCGGGTCCTCCTGCGCCAGAAACAGCATCTGGGCGATGACCAGATTGGCGATATTGTCGTCGATCGGCGTCCCGATGAAGATAATATTGTCCCGCAAAAGCCTGGAATAGATGTCATAAGCCCGCTCGCCCCGCCCGGTCTGCTCGATGACCATGGGCACCAGCATCATGCGTGGGTCTTTCTCACTCACTTATCACACTCCTGCCCGGGAAAACCGGGGATTCTTTGGGGGGATTGAAAGGCCGCCTAAGCGGACTGACGATAAAGGAAATCGAGGGCCTTTTCGTTGCGGATCCTATTCCGGATTCTATCGAGCGCCCCATCACGTGTCAAACGAGCGCGAATCGCATCCGGCGCCTGATTTGTCTGCTTTGCCAGAGCCTCAATCTCACCATTAATTTCGTCGTCGCCGACTTCAATTTTTTCCTCATCAGCGATCTTCTCCAGCAACAGCGCGGCCTTTACTTCCTGTACCGCCTGCTCCCGCTGACCGGAGCGAAGCCGCGCCATATCCATTTTTTTCATGTCCTCAGTTTTCATGCCCTGGGCGGCCAGGGCCCGAAGGCCACGGTCCAGGCGGATGTCTATCTGGTGGTCCGCCAGCGCCTCCGGCACCTCAAAATCGTTGCGGCGAACCAGTTCTGCCAGGAGCTTGTCTTTCGCCTCGCGTTCGGCGGTATGACGCCGCTCCTGTTCCATTCCCTCGCGGATGCGCTGGCGTACTTCGGCTAAAGTCGAAAATTCCCCCACCTCCTTTGCGAAATCGTCATTTAGCTCCGGCAGCGACTTTTGCTTGATCGCGTTCAGCTTGACGTGATAGGAAAAAACCTTGCCCCGCAGCCGTTCGTCCGAGAAGTCGCCGGGATAGGTAACATCGAACGTGCGTTCCTCGCCGGCATTGGCGCCGCGCAAGTTCTCCGTGAACTCGGGCATAGTATTTTTGCCGCCGATTTCAACCAGCACTTCATCCATGTGAACCGGCTTCGCCTCCGCGTCATCCTGCTTGGGAACGCCATCGAGGGAAACCTGCGCATAGTCCGCATCCTGAACCGCACGGCCCTCGACCGGAGAGAACGTCGCCTTCTGCTCCTGTAAGCTCTTTAACGAGTCCTCTACTTCTTCATCGCCTACAGAAATTTCCGGATGCTCGGCCCGCAGTTCTTTGTACCCATCCACCGTGATCTGGGGCATGATCTCAAAGCTGGCTTTGAAGCGCAGGGGTTCGCCTGCATGGGCGTGCAGGTCCGTCACCCGGGGCTGCGAGACCGGAACCAGCCCCAGGCGCTCGGTTTCCTTGCGGAAGTGACGAGGCACAAGAGCATCGATTACGTCGTTCTGGATATCGCTCGAGAATCGCTGGCGAATGATCGATGCGGGCACATGGCCGAGGCGGAATCCCGGGATGCGCGCCAACTTGCGATACTTCTCGATCAGCGCATCGGTCTCGCGAGCGACTTCCGCGGAGGGGACTTCGATTTCGATCTCGCGCTTGGTGCTGGTGGTGGTTTCAGTTGGGCTCACTCTTCACCTTTCGAACCTAAAGGTCCTTGGTCGTGCGTCGTTGGTCGTTGGCGGAAACGACCTTCCCACCAGGATTAGGCTTCATTCCAAAGACCAACGACCGACGACGAATGACCAATCGCGGATTTCTCACTCTGTGGGAGCATAATAACCGTGCCGGCTGCGCACCCTCAACCCCTTGTGGTTCAGGGCAGTAATTTCAATCGTGCGATACCGGCCATCGTGGTGGAAATCAGCGGGCCGATAAGAGAGCGCGTACTGGCTGCGCAAGTCTGCCTGGATCTGCAAGAAGGCATTGGCCACGTCATTGAGCTGAAACGGCTGAAAGGCGCGTCCTCCCGTGGCCCCCGCAATTTTCTGCAACACCTTATCGCCATCGCCACCGCTCGGGAAATTGGTGCTGATGGTATAGACAATCACATTGGCACGCAGCGCCATCTCAATTGCCTCATCCCGAGTGACGTGGCTATAGTTGTCCTCGCCATCGCTGACAAGAATAATTGCACGGCGCACGGCGCTGATCTGCGCCGATTTTAAAAGCTTTTCGCGGCATGTCTTATAGATTGCGTCATACATTGCGGTGCCGCCGCCGGGACGCAACGCGCGCACTCCCTTCGACAGCGCCTCCGTACTGTCGGTAAGGTCCTGGGTGACCTCGAATTCCGTGTCAAAGCCCACGACGAACGCCTGGTCATACCTGGGACGAATCGTCTGGTTCAAAAATTCAATTGCCGATTCCTGCTCAAACTTGAAACGGTCGCGGATGGAATTGCTGGCGTCAATCAGAAGTCCAACCTGCAATGGGAGCTCGGTTTCACGGCGAAAGCTGCGAATATCCTCGACCGGCTTTTCATCATCAATCACTTTGAAGTCGTTCTTGGATAAGTCCCGGATGTAGTGGTTGTGCCTGTCAGTGACCGTGAAGACCACGCTGACCTCGTTCACAGTGCGAACAATGGTGGGGCGCTCTTCGCTGCCCGGTTCTGGTTTATCCCCGGGAAACTCCTCACCTACCGTGGATCCATCTGCTCCGTCCGTCCCATCCGGCGGAGCTCCAGGGGTGGTTGCCTCGCCTGGCTGGCCTGGGTTCACCGGCGCGGGGTGAGTTTGCCTGGCCGCCGCTGCTCTCTGCTGGATCACAGCGGAAGGGGCGGACGGCAGCTCATCGCTGTTCTGGGCGATCCCGGTTGAGAGGAATCCCGCCAGGCACGCGGAAATCAGGGAACAGCGAGTGCGCATTTGGAGTGCCTGCCTTCAGGGCTAATTATAGCTGCTTCAGGGAACTGAATTTGGCTGCAGCAATTGCAAAAACTTGACCAGCTGTTCGGGGATGGGAGACGAGAAATCGAGGACCTCGCCGGTACGAGGATGTTCGAACTGCAGTTGGGCTGAGTGAAGAAAATTTCGGTCCAAAGATGCAGGCGCACCGGATTTAGAGTGAATCTCGCGGGGCGCTCCATAAAAAGTGTCGCCCGCGACCGGATGTCCCAGGGACGACATGTGCACGCGAATCTGGTGAGTCCGGCCGGTATCGATTTTCAGCCGCAGCAGCGTAAATTTCCCTAAAGCCGAGTCCATCCGCCGCAGCGTTTCATAATGAGTGACGGCTTCGCGACCGCCACTGCGGCGCGTGGTCATTCTGGTCCGGCGGACTGCGTCCCGGCTGATCGAACTCGCGATTGTGCCGCGGTCGTTCCTCAGCCATCCGTGGACCAAAGCGATGTAGGTTTTCTTCACGCGCCGCCCGGAGAATTCAGCGGACAACTTGCGATGAGCGGCATCATTCTTTGCGACCAGCATCAGGCCGCTGGTGTCTTTGTCGAGGCGATGGACGATCCCCGGGCGCAGTTCGCCACTCACGCCTGAGAGCGCACGGAAGCGATGGAGCAGCGCGTTCACGAGAGTTCCGCGATTGCGTTCGTCCTCGGTGGCGCCTGCGCCGGCGTGCACCATCATCCCCGCAGGCTTGTTAATCACGGCAAGATCTGCGTCTTCATACACGACGTCGAGCGCAATTTCCTCGGGGATGGCTCGCAGCGGCGGCCTCTGGACTTCGCCTAGAACTTTGATGGTTTCGTCGCCGCGCAGCAGGAGAGAAGCTTTGGGGGCTTTTCCGTTGACCAGCACCTTTCCCTGCGCGATCAGCTGCTGTACGCGCGCGCGGCTGGTCTCGGGAAGTTGCAGGGCGAGGAATTGGTCAAGGCGCCGGTGAGCGTGCTCGGTGCCGACAGTAAAACTGGTGGTCTGCTCCACGGTATGTTCTGGTGCCGTCATTCAGGGCAATTGGCGCCGGACTAGCGCACAGCCGCTGCCACAACCGTAGTGTGGGCAGGCCGCCAGTACCAGATCAATGCGCCACCAAGCACCAACCCGATCGCGATCAGTTGGGTCCCACTCAAAACGCCCCCGAAAACGGAGCCACGGCCGGGATCGTCACGGAGGAACTCGAGGAAAAACCGTGCGACTCCATAAAGAAACAGGTAGGCCCCGAAAATCTGGCCATCAAATTTCTTGCGGTTGAACATCCAGGTGAGAAGAAAAAAAATACTCAATTCCACCGCCGACTCGAACAATTGCGTGGGCTCGAGAGCGTGGTTCAGTGGTGTTCCAACCAGTTGATTTGCGAGCGGGTTAGTGAAGGTCACACCCCAGAAGTGATCTGTAGGTTTGCCGTAGCAACAACCTGCGGCGAAGCATCCGATACGGCCGATCGCATGGCCGATCGCCAGCCCCGGAGCAAAAGCATCGCAGGTGGCTAAGGCCGGCATATGGTGTTTACGCAGGAACCACGCAGCTACGGCGAATGCCGCAATCAAGCCGCCGGAAAACACGCCGCCTGCCTGCAACGTGGCCAGGCTGAAAATCTCGCGTGGGTTCTGCGCGTAGGCACGCCAATCCACGAGGAGATAGAGAATCTTCGAACCCAGAATTCCGGCAAGTACTACGGCAATGCCGAAGTCCCAGGCATTTTCTGGCTTGATCCCCCGCCTGGCGGAATTGCGGACGCTGATCCATAGACCTACCAGCACCCCGAGAGCTACCAGGAGTCCGTAGGTGGGCACGCCGAAATTGCCAATCTGAAAAAGTCTGGGGAACACTGGTTTAGTCAGTTAGATGCAACGGGCGAAAAACAGGACAAGTTTAGCAGAGTAGAAGATGAGAAGCCGACCCACTGGACCGTGTGACGGGCCGAGAATGAACCGTCGGTAGACGTTGGAGCCCTCCGAGATCCTTTAGGCCTCTCCGCATGGCGGAGCATGGCACACTAGATCTAATTTCGAGTCAGGCCCCGTTCATTCAAGCATTGGTTCAAAAATCGGTGACCGCCATCACCAACCCTGTAGGCCGGTTTCATTCCGGATGCTAAGGGAAACCCGGTCTACTGTGCAAGGGGTGGAGCTGAAAAAGTTGGCACTAAGGTTGCGGAACGGAAGCTTTCATATCAGGCCTCGCCCAAGCCGGCGGGAGGGGATGAGAGACCAGGCGCCGCGCAGCGACCCACGCGATTTTGCCAAGCCCCTCCGCAGCTGACGCTCGGCGCAGTAGGGTGTTTCATTTCACGCGACACCAGCCCGATATTGAGGAAGAGTGTCGTTGCTACTTCTGTGGACGGCTGGCAGGCGGAACGATTCCGTTCATTCGCAGGTACTCGACGAGTTGGCCGTAATGATCCATGGGATGCACCGTGGAAAAATCAGCCAAGCTCAGGCGCGCGACCTTCGAATCATCGCCAAAGGGGCTGGGAATCTGGTCCACCTGATTTTTCTGGGTAACCGATGCCAATGCCTTGTGCAGATAAGCAAATGATTCATTGAGGAACTTCAGGATTTCAGCTTTGCTTTTGGCTGAGTCCGGACCATTCTCGCCGCCAATGTCAACCGGGGGCTTTGCCTGCAACACGCCTGCGCCGAACATATAATTGACGGCGGCGACGTGCTTCACTTGCTGACCAAAGGTGCGAACGCCTTTGAACTCACCGGCGGTGGGCGCGTATGAATACTTTTCTTCGGGCATGGCTTCGGCAGCGGGCACGAATTCATGCTGAACGATATTCAGGACCGCGTTGAGCGCGTCTCCCGGGGTCTTGGCCGGAGGCGCGGTCACCTGACCCGGCGCGAATCCGCAACAGCAGAGCACGAGCATAATTCCCCACAGCGACCTAAAATTAACCATAGCAATCTCCTCTAAGTGGATTTTTTATCCGAACTAGTCCCGTACTACAGCTGGCGCGAGCTCTAAATCGCGAGAAGTGAGCCGATAGCGTCGTACCGTAACTAATCCCAAGATGAGAGCCGCAGCGGAACAGAGCATTGTAGTAGGGATGCCGATTTTTGTCGCCAGAGCGCCCCAGGCCGCGCTGCCGACCGCCATGCCTCCTTGAAGGACCAGCAAATACATGGATAGCGCACGAGCGCGCATCCACGGCGGAGACATGGTCTGAGCGGCAATATTTAGACAGGCGAGGATGCCGATCCATGCCGCGCCGCTTGCGAACAGCGCCACCGCCATCCAGTGAAATAGGTTGATACGTCCGGCAGCGGCCGTCGTCAGCGCAAACAGAACAATTGCCGCCGCGACGACGCTATCCACCGACAGCCGGGTGCGCAAGCGGGGGAGCAAAGCTGCTCCGGCGAGAGCGCCGAGACCAAAGGAGCCCAGCAGCAACCCGTATCCGGTTGCACCGTATTGGCAGCGGCGAGCGATGATCGGCAGAAGCGCCAGCAAAGAGCTGGCCGCCAGGCTGAACGCCCCGGTGCGAATCAACACGCAATGTACCAGCGGCGCCGAGCGCACATAACGAAAACCCGCGCGCATGGACTCGAAGACCCGCCCCATTGCGGCATGCTCGGAGTGGGGACGCTGCCAGCGGTATAAAAAAAAGATCACTCCGAAGAAGGAAGCCGCATTCATCAGAAAAGCGACGCCTGAACTGGTGACGGCGATCACGATTCCGCCGAGAGCCGGCCCAAGGGCGCGCGCCACATTGAACCCCACGGAATTGAGGGCTACCGCGGGCGCGTGATTTTCTCGGCAGACGATATCGGGCGTGATGGCTTGCCAGGCGGGATCGTTCATGACGGCGCCCAGGCCGAGCACAAAGGTGAAGAGCAACAGGATCCACGGAGTGACTAATCCCAACAGGGTGAAGATACCCAGCGATCCGGCGGCAATGACCATCCAGGCCTGAGTGATCAGAAGGAATCGGCGGCGATCCACGATGTCGGCCAAAGCTCCGGCCGGGAGAATCACCAGAAAAACCGGCAGCGTTGTCGCTGCCTGCACCATTCCCACCATGAAGGGAGACATGGTGAGTTGGGTCATTAGCCAGCCGGCGCCCACAATCTGCATCCACGTGCCGGTGTAGGAAATGATGGCGGCGGACCACAAGGACCGGAACAATGGTTCGCGCAAAGGATCCCAGGCGGAACCGTGGGCCCGCGTAAGGCCGGGGATGGGAGCATTGAGCGAGTCCGCCATCAGCTGGCCTGAGTCTCAGCTGCCGCAGTGACCGGCCCGGCAAACGGCCACTCGCGATTGTGGCGCGCGCGCAGCATGTAAAGGATGAGGCCGGCGATGACGACCACCGCTGCGTAGCGAACTTCCTTCAGAAAGTAATGACGTTCAAGCAGAATATAAGTGAAGCCCATGACAGCCAGAATTGCGGGAAGCGGATAAAGCCACATGCGAAAGGGCCTTGGCAGCTCTGGCCTGCGGATGCGCAGCACGATCAGTCCGGCGGCTTGCAGAATGAATTGCAGCAGAATCCGAATGACCACCAGCGCAGAGATTACGTCGGCCAACGAGAAAAAGCAAAACAGCAGCGCCGCGCCCCCGAGCGAGAGCAGCGAGACGTGCGGGAAGCGATAAACCGGATGCACGCGAGTGAAGGCTTTGAAATAATTTCCATCGAGCGCGGCGGCATAGGGGACGCGCGAATATCCGAGCATGAGCGAAAAAACCGAAGCAAACGCAGTCCACATCACCAGCGCGCTTACCGCCTTGCCGGCCCAGTTTCCGTAAATTCTTTGCATGAAGATGGAAACCACGTAAAGCTTGTCATTGGAGTGTGCAGGGGAGTGTGCAGGGGAGTGCGCAGGCGCGAGCATCTCATGCCAGTCCACCACGCCCAGGATGCTGACGTTCATCAGGAGATATAGACCGGCGACCAGCAGAATGGACAATAGGAGCGCGCGTGGAATGTTCCTGCCGGGATCCTTGATTTCAGCGCCGAGAAAGCAGACGTTGTAATAGCCCCAGTAATCATAGGTTGAGACCAGCATCGCGGAGCCAAGCCCTAACCAGAAATCTCGCGAGAGAGAGAAGGCGCCGGGCGGGAAACTCCAAGCGCGATGAGCATTGAAGTGCGTGATTCCAGCGAAGATAATCCAGCCGATGGTGCCGAGAACTCCGGCCCAAAGAAATTTTGAAATCCATCCTATCTGAGTGATGCGGCGATAAAGGAGAAACGTGGCGATAAGCACGATTGCGATTGCAAGCAGCGTGCTGCCGGCTGCGACCCATCGGATTTGCAAAGTTCCGAGAAGCGGCAGTTGCAGGCTCCAGTCGCGCGCGGCGTACTGCTGCTCCAGTCCGGGCAGAAGATAGGAGGCGTAGCCGGCGAAGCCGATCGCGCCGGAAGCGATTGACAAGGGCGCACTAAAAGACAATTGCCAGACGAATAGGAAAGAGATGAGCTTTCCCAGACGTTTGGGCCCGTAGATTTCGCGCAAGTAGCGATACGATCCTCCGGAGCCGGGCATGGCCGCGCCCAGTTCCGACCATACCAGCCCGTCGCAGATTGCCAGAAGCGCGCCCAGCACCCAGCCGAGCATCGCCTGCGGGCCTCCCATTGCACTCACTACCAGCGGAATGGTGATGAAGGGGCCCACGCCGATCATGTCAATCATGTTCAGCGCGGTGGCGCTGCCCAGGCCGACGCCGCGGATCAGCTTGGGTGAGCCGGGTTCATAGTGAGACGTGCTGGGCATGATTCAGATTTTCGGATTGGCGAATTCTCGAATCGTCAGATTACGGATCTTCAATTCGACAAATGTGAAAATTCTTTAATCCGTAATTTGTCTTCTGCTTCCCGCGCTTACCAAATTCACAAACAGCCGAATCGCTCCCGGCACACCGGCGGGCAATTGTCGAAAGAACGCATATCCCGTGTAGATGTAGGTGCCCTTGCCAAACTTCGCGACCAGCAGGCCGCCCTTCTGGTCGGCTTCATTCGGGTCGTGGCAAGCCAGCAGCGGCTTGAAGTGGTCGTCCCATTTCTCCATGAAGTAAAGTCCGCGCTCTTGCACCCAGCCGTCGAAATCTTTCTGCGAAATTTCGTTCGGATAATGAAAGACCGGATCGTCAGGCGCGAGAATTTGCACCGGGGCCTCCTCCACGGAAACCCGGGCCCGGCTCAGCTCAGCCGAATAGGGAGTGAAGTGCCCGCTGTTGAAATCCGGCACGCTATTATTGTTCTGCACGAGCAGCGTTCCACCATTCGAAACGAAATCCAGCAGCTTCTGATTATTGCTGGCAAGCTTTTTCTGGGTATCGTAAGCGCGAATGCCGAGGACGATGCTCCCGTACTGCGAGAGATTTCCGGTTGCGAGTTCCTCCGCGGAAATCAAGGTCACGTTCATTCCAATCTGCTGGAGCACGGCCGGAATATCGTCTCCCGCGCCCATGATGTACCCAACCTTAAGCAGCTTGGGAATTTTCACGTCCACCATGCTGACGTGCTGGATGGCAGGCTGGAAGTAGTCGAAGGAACCGAGGTCTTCGCGCGTGACAAGCGTGTAGCCTTCATTGAATTTGTTTTTGCCAGCTTGGAGCACTGCCCGAATTTCTGTGCGGCTTTCTTTCAAATTCGCCGGAAATACTTTGAACACGAAATCCCGCCGTTCTCCTGACCCCGGCAACGTGACTTGAAGACGATCCGGTTGGGCAGTCCATCCCGCCGGGAGATCCAGGCGCAGGGTTCCGCTTGCCGCGCCTCTCAAATTCGAATGCAACCCCACCTTGACAGCCGTTTCCTTCCCATCGGCGACGGGGATAACCTGCTCGCCTGGTTCGAGAGCAACGGAGAATGGCGGCACGACCGCGACTGGCGTTTCTTGCCGCCTTCCCGCAGTGTCCGTATAGGCGACGGCCGCGGTTGAGTTGACTTCAGCACCTTTGTCGCCGACAACGTACGACGCAGAACCCCGAACTGGGGGCGGCGGGAACGGATGAGTCTCAAACCGCCGGTCGTCTAGAAGGTTCACGCTATCCACCTCGGGATTGTCCCGGCGCCAGTATGGGCGGGTAAATTCAGCAAAGGGCGGAACTGTAACGCGAAATATTTGTGAGCACTTCGTTCCCTCGCAACGATTCTTCCCTGCTGCGTGGCTTGTCCATCCTGCAGGCAAGACTAACTCCATTCGCTTAAGGCGCGCCTTGGTTGAACTTCGAAACCGGGCTTCCAAGTCGAAAGTTTGTCCAGGGCTGACCAGGAAGGCTTTGCGGCTGGGGCCCGGGGGTGGCTTGACCGCCAGATGAAGATCTCCTTCGGCGGCGAGCGCAATTGCTGCCTCAATCTGTTTTCCTTTTTCGTCCAACTCAGCAAGCAACACGTCTTTTTGCGCAGATCGTGGTGGGAGGGACAACGCCAATATCCTGGCCTTCCCTTGGTGTTGCGATGAAGCGAACAACGCTGGCAAGGCGAGGCCTGGATCGCTGGTTGCTGCCGAGGCCTGTTCGAAATTCTCTTGCATTTGGATGAGTTCTGCTTTCAACCTGCCGCCCGTTTCGCCCATTTCATGCTCTGCCGAAGGATTCCCAATCAATTGCGTCGCCATACCGGGCAAGCCGGTATCGATCCCATCGAAGAGATCTTTCTCGTGGCCGCTGGCGTCTTTAGTGTCCGGCAAGACCGAATCCACCAACTTGTAGAACGCATAGCGTGGGCCGGCCGGGATTTTCAAATCACCCAGACCCTGCGATTGCTGATGCCGCAATCCCTCGATGGCGAACTGCACGTAGGAAGCGCCCAGCAAGGGATCTTCCTCGCCGGTGTTGATCTTCACCGTCCAGTTTTCGTCGGGACAGGTATTCGCTCCGAAGCCGCAGACGTTGCCGATGTAGAGCTTCTTCGGCTGCCAGGGCTGCAGGCCTTCTTTGATCTGTTCGGGGAAGCGCTTGGGGTCGGCGGCGGCGCGGAAGGCTTCTTTGGTGAGGATGGCTGACGCCTGGTGATGCCCGTGTCCGTCAGCATCAGTGCCGGAAAATCGCGCGATCAGCACATCGGGGCGGAAGCTGCGGATCACGCGAACCGTGTCTTGAAGCGGAACGTCGTGGCCTCCCCATTTTTGGAAGGTCTCCCCGGCGGTTTTCGAGTAGCCGAAATCGGCGACGCGAGTGAAGCGTTGCTCGACTCCGTAATAGCGGTCAGCGGCCAGCAGTTCAAGCGTGCGCAAAACGCCGAGCACGTCGAATAGGCTGCTGCCGATCTTGTTTTGCCCACCCTCGCCGCGCGTCAGCGTAAGCAGGAGCGTCTGCATACCCTTGCCGCGGGCTTCCAAGGTCAGCAGCCCGCCATCTTCGTCATCGGGATGCGCTGTGACCATCATGAGGCGGCCGGTAGTTTGCAATTTCTGCAGCTGTTGTTTCAGGCCCGGGGCGCCGGTGTCCTGGGGCAGGGGATCGAGATAGCCGGGGGAGTTTGCCAGCGCCGGCGCTTGCGCAATGCAAGTTGCAGCCAGCAATAATAGGACACCCAGGATTTTGGCACCGGTTAGGAGAAGCCAGATTTCATCAACCAGATTTTGCATAATATCGGACTGCTGACGGCGCTTGCAGGAAGCAAAATTTATTGCGAGGGCATGCGGCGCCCTCTTCGGGGCTGGTTCTCTCAATATCTCGCAGCTCAATATCTCGCAGACCCACGGCTTGCGCCGTGGGCTGTATCCTTACGCCGCTTCGCGGCTGGGATCCTTTGCGGCCGATAGATGTCCCGTCATATGACCATCTTCGATCGCCTGAACGCGGAAGCTCATCCAGCGGTTGGTTTCATGCCTGCCGCGCAATCGCAGTTTTAAATAGTTGTCGGTCAGCGCTTCCGTCCACGCTCCATCCGAATTTTCGGATGCTACCTTCAAAGTAATCGCTTCGATGGTGTCTCCGACAAACAATCGCATGAATGCCAGCTTCTTTTCCGCTGCCAATTCGCGCAAGATGTGGCTCCGCTCGCGCGCGACCCGCACCGGAGTTTGATTGGGCATCGTGGCCGCGGGGGTCCCCGGCCGCGCGGAGAAGGTGAAGACGTGCAGGTAGGTGAAGGGCAAGGCTTCAATCATGCGGCGCGTCTCTTCAAACTCGAATTCGGTTTCGCCGGGGAAGCCGGCCATCACGTCCGCACCAATCGCGGCGCAAGGCATGGCCTGGCGGATCCGTTCAATTTTCTCGCGATAGTGCCAGGGACGATATTTGCGATGCATGCGGCGAAGCACGGTGTCGCTGCCCGACTGCATCGGTACATGCGCATGTTTTGCGATGCGCGGGGATTCCGCCATCAATCGAATAAGAGAATCACTCCAGTCCATTGGTTCGACGGAGGAGATGCGGAGTTTTTCGAGAGATGTCTGATCGAGAATAGCGCAGACCAGATCCTCCAGCTTTGGTGGGCGGGGGCACGCACTCTTGCCGGACAAATCCAGTCCCCAGCGGCCCAGGTTGATCCCCGAGATGACTACTTCGCGATACCCGGCAGCAACCAGCTGATTTACTTCGACCAGCACTTCGTCCATCATCAGGGACCGGCTGCGCCCCCGCACCGACGGAATAATGCAGAATGAACACCTGTTATTGCACCCATCCTGCACTTTCAGGATGGGCCGAGTACGATCATTGCTGGCATCGAATACCGGGGCAGCCAGCAATTCTGTGTGGGCAAAGATATCGGAGACAAAAACCGGCTCGCGCCCTCCACGATTAATGCTACTCAGAGGAACAAAAGAATCACGGGAGCCGTAAGTCTCAGATTTTGCTCTCAGCGCAATTTGTGCCAGATTGTGTTTGTGGGAGTTTCCGACAACCGTGGAGACGCCAGGCAGACTCGCGAGCTCGCCGGGAGCGCGTTGCGCATAGCAGCCGGTAACGATTACTTCGCAGCCGGGATTGTCCCGGCGAATGCGCCGGATGGCCGCACGCGCGTCCTGTTCCGCGGAGGCAGTAACCGCGCAGGTGTTCAAGACCACAAACTTTGCGGTTCCAACAGTTCCTGCCCGCTGCAATCCCAACTCCTGGAACTGCCGCTCGATGGCGGCGCCGTCGGCCTGGGCCGCCCGGCATCCGAAATTTTCCACGTAAAAGCTGGACACGGAACTATACTAGCGTATGCGCATGTCTGGATGCGCGGTCCGAGGCGCTGATGAAACGCAGGATCCTGCTGGTGGACGATGATGTCGCGGTGCTGCTGACGCTGAAGGCAGTGCTCGAACTGAACCAGTTCGACGTGCAGACAGCAGGCTCGGCCGCAGAGGCGCTGAAGAAGCTGGCTTCGGGCGTGTACGAGATGGTGATCACCGATTCGCGCATGGAGACCGACGATGCCGGTTTTCATGTGATGCGAGCCGCCCGCCAACAGGCTTACAACCCAGCCACAGCATTGCTAACCGCGTACCCGCCGCCCAATATGGACTGGAAGCATAATGGCGCGCAATCGCTCCTAGTAAAGCCGATCGGCACCCAAGATTTGCTTCGTCAGATTGAAGCTCTGCTGGTGCAACATCAGGACGAAAAACAATCACGCGAACGAGGCCGCCCCCTTCAGACTGGGGCCGTGGCGGAAAAGAAAGAAGAAAAGGCTGGCTGAAGGCCAGCCACGTTGGTCCGGCGCGTTCTACAACACTTGGGCTGGGGACAATTCCAGCGTTACATTCTGTCAGGCCGAAGCGGCATGCCGCTTCTCGCGGAAACATTCCCGGCACAAAACCGGTCGACCCTGGGTTGGACGGAAGGGCACCGTGGTTTCCTTGCCGCATTGCGAACACACCGCGCGGGTCTCGACCTTGGCATGGCCCTGAAAACCTTGCCGTGCCTGGGGCGCGCCGAGAACAGACACGCGCTGCGACTTGCAAGCTTTACAGCGTTTGGGTTCGTTGCGGAACTGCTTGTCGTGGAAAAACAGTTGTTCGCCGGCGGTAAAGACAAAATCTGCGCCGCAGTCAACGCACTTCAACATTCTGTCCTGGAATTCCATCGAGAGGCTCCTTTGGCCCGGTGCATCGCCGCACAGCGCTCCACCTGGAACGTTGACGCGCGAATGCGAGATTCGTATTCCCCCTCAATTTTCAACGGCTCACCCTGGGTTCGGCCCGACCGCACAGGAAAGTGGGTGCGGATAATTCCAAAGAAAAAGTCCGACGGTCAATAAATCTGCGGCTTGTCCGTGCTTACGAATTTAAAGGCCACAACCTCCCGGTTGTGGCCCGTCGAGGTTCAGTCCTGTTCCTTGCGCGCTTTCTTGCGGCTGCGCTTGCGTGCCAGCGCTTCCTTCACCCGTTTTTTCTCTCCGGGTTTGAGGTAAAAGGAGTGACGTTTTACTTCCTTGATGATGTCCTCCTGCTGCACTTTGCGCTTGAAGCGACGAAGGGCGTTTTCCAGCGACTCGCCTTCCTGCAATCGAACTTCTGCCAACTAAACTACACCCCCAGACCGGTCCTGTTTGGACCCGTTAGTTATTGCAAGATAGCCGCGTAAAGTCAAGCCTTATATGGAATTCCCGGCGCTATTCAGCATCGGAACCAGACCTTTCAGAACCCCAGACGCAGGGAAAATTGCAGCTGCCAAGGTGCATACGCGTTGGTGGCGCGCAAAAAGTTGGCGGGCACCTGATAATACGCTGGAAAGTACCTGATTCCAATACGCTTAGTGCCGAATTTGAATTGGGCTGCATTGCTTATGGTTCCGTCTTCGGTGGTCTGGAAGCGGGGATTTAAGCGGTTAAAAAGATTGAAAAACTCAGCCGTGAACTCAACCTTCCATCCATTCATCACGAAGAGCTTGCGAGAGATTCGCAAGTCGGTGGTTTCGTAGCCGGGCCCGGTAAAGGAGTTCCGCCTGTATCCCGGAAGCCGGTCGTTATTGCTGTTGCTGTCCTGGTTCGCGTCTCCCACCACGGTTGCATTCACAGGGCGGCCGCTGCCCACGGTGATTACGCCCGAAGTTTTCCATCCGCTGGAAAGCTTCCCGATCCATCCCAAACCGCCCCGGAGGGCCGGCGGCTCATAGATCCACGAGAGCACGAACCGGTTCCGCTGGTCAGTAACGCTATTGCCGCGCTCGAAGCCGGGGGAATAAGAATTCTGCACCGTTGATGGCCGGCCCGCCACCAATGCGTCCTGGCCATCGTCAATGGCCTGCGCGTAGGTATATCCGAGGCGGAAGTACAGACCGTTTGTCATCTGCCGCCGCAAGGAGAAGGTCGCGCCCCGATAAACACTGGAGGCGGCGCTTTCGAATACCTTGATTGCACCCAGCTGCGTAACAGGTCGCGCCAAAGGATTGATGCACGGAGGGAAAGGGCACGTGAGCGAAGGGCTGAACTGCCAGGTGGAAAAGCTTGCGAGCTGACCATAACCGAGCACATTCACGCCCGACGAGTCGAAGATCGGATAATTCACGCTAGTGGGTTTAGGCAGGTTGATGTCCCGCGCGCGAATCAAGTCTTGCCCGTGGACGAATGAATACGAAACCTCCGCAATTACTCGATGGGCAACTTCGCGCTCCACGCTCAGGCTGGCCTGGTGCACCTCCGGCGTGCGGAAGCTATGAGCGAAAGCAGAAATGTCGCTCTTGGCGAATTGCGCGAGGCTTGGCGGCGGCACGCACGAACCTGCCAGGGGCGCGCAACTCACCAGCCGATATGGGTACTGCGGGAAAATCTGTTGGTCGTAGAAATTTGTCTGATTGAGAAAAATTGAATTGGGCGAAAGCCCATTGTCAGTCTCGATGGACGAGTTGTAGATCTGAGGAATGCGGGGATAGAACATTCCGTACCCGATCCGCGCCACCAGCGGCCGCTGATTTCCGAAAGAATAGGACACTCCGGCGCGCGGAGCGAAGTTGTTCAGATCGAGGGGGACTTTGCCCGAATCCGGCCACAGCGGATTCGCTTTTAAATATTTGATGGCGAAATTTTGCAGGTCGTAGCGAACTCCCAGAGTGGCTGCAAGATGGTCATTCACGCGGATTGTGTCTTGCGCAAAGGCGGCGTATTCGGTGGTGTCCGGATGACTCACCGCCGGTCCCAGCCGCTGCACGTAGTAGTGCGGGACCTGGTGGGCGTAGGCGCGCAATGGCGTCAACTCCAGGCCGCCGATCAATGGCTCGAAGGTGAACGGATCAACTTTTATGGAGTTGAAGATGTATTCTCCACCGAATGTGGACGGGAAAAAGTTGTAGATGTGCGTCAGCAGCGCGTCGCCCCCGAACTTCCAGGAATGGCGAGCCCCCTCGCGGCTGATGGTCTCGGCAAAATGCGCCCGGTGCTCGCGGGTTTCGCGCGGTAAAATCGTGGACCGCCCGAAGCCGTCGAGAATGCCAGGCAGTCGTGTCAACGGAAGATTGGAATTGCTCTCCGACCACTGCAGATCGCGCGAAAATTGGGCCCGAAGATGGCTGACCAGTCTCCATGAGATGCTGCTGGTGAGCGAAGCCGTCGCGGTAACAGTTTCCACATGTTCGGTCCCATTGTCGGAGATGCCGTACGTCGTCATTGGACTTGAAGGATCGAGGAACACATTATTTTCTCCTGAGTAGCGCGAGGTGTTCACCCGGACCGAGAGCAAATTGCGGGAGGATGCGTTCACATCCAGTTTCAAGAATCCTGCGTTTCCCAGCAGTTTTGACGGATAGAGTCCCGCTTGTTGCGACAGTTGTGCGGCAGTCGCAAATACGAGGGCTTGATCATCGGCCCCGTAGTCGCCGGGAGTGGCCGGGCCTGCCGCCGGCTGCGGAATCACGCTTGAGCCGCCATTGATGAAACGGACCACGGTAGGCTCGTGGAAAACGTGCTGGTCGTATCCAGCGAAAAAGAATGCGCGATTGCGGCGGATGGGGCCGCCTACAGTGAACCCGAATTGTTGTTGAGTGTTGCTCGGTTTAAAGCTCAAACCGGGACCACGGGCGTCAAAGCTGCTGTCGCGGAGGTAATAGAAGCCGGTGCCGTGAAATTTGTTGGATCCGGATTTGGTTACCACGTTCACCACGGCGCCGCCTGTCCGGCCAGATTCACTTGATACCGAATTCGGAGACACCCGGAATTCCTGGATCACTTCGTTGGAGAATTGATACGGTGCGCGGTAGCGTCCACGCGCCTGGGAAAAAAAAGCATTGTTGTTGTCTCCGCCGTCCACCAGATAGCTGGTTTGAAATCCACGAATCCCCCCGAATGCCAGATCGCCATTCGAAGTGGAATTCTGTCCCCGCGGGTCCTGGGTGGCGCCTGGTGTCAGCAGACACAGGTCGGTAAAGCGACGTCCATTGAGAGGAAGATTGAGAATCGCGCGTTCGTCGAGCACCGTAGAGAGGCCATGCGGCTCGGTGTCCAAACTTTTGGGCCCGGCTGAAACCGTAATGTTTTCGCGCATGCCCGCGATCGCCAGCTTGAAATCGATTTCGGTCGCCTCGCCCAGATGCACGCGGATGCTGTGGCTGACCTGGGGTGACATTCCATCTGCAATAGCGCGCGCCGAGTAGTCCCCCGGCGCCAGAAGTTCAAAGGCAAAGCGGCCCAGATTGTCAGTCGCTTGCTTATAACGAAAGCCGGTGGCGTCATTGACCAGAGCCACCGCCGCTCCGACAATACGGCGATCTGCGGGATCGGAAACGCTTCCGTGGATCGCGCCGGTAGAGAGGTCTTGCGCAATCGAGACCAGGGCCAGAGAAACCACGGCAACTACCAAAGCGACAC
>JBBSFW010000018.1:0-63250 GCA_038254805.1 Terriglobales bacterium | reverse complement strand
AGTGTGCAGGGAGAACCGCGATTGCGGATAGCAGTACGGGAAAACTTGCCCCATTGTAGAGGCACTTTATTGGATGGTCTTCTCCCCACGCGCCGGATGACTTCACAGCACCAGGCGCCTCTGACCGAGCCAAGAACGAAATCATGTCTCTGACCGACACCACGGCCTAACTCGAATCCAGTGCCGAAGGCACGAAATGTGAAAGCCCGGCATGGCAACGCCGGGTGCGGATGGAACGAACCCGAGTCCCGCAGGGACGGCACTACCCATACGCTTCCTCCGCATCAAACCGCATTCCCGATTTCCGAATCATCGCCTCAAACTCTGTCTCGTACGAACGCCCGCGATGGTGTTACGCTTGATGCTCGATGTATTCCACGTCAAGAGGAATGTTACTACTGCCAAATTCAGACGGTATTGGTAATTACCTAAGTTCCGTCCCCCGCATCCCGCTTGCTTTGACGCTTAAGCACCATGCCCCACAATGCCACACTTGACTCACCAAATACGATGGGGTCAGATTTCAAAACAGCCCACTACCGCAAAATCGTAAAAACCGTGGAAATCGCCGCGTAGGCATATGTGATTGCAAGGGCAGCGCTCTACGGGCACAAAACTCAGTCGTCAGCATTGGCGGTAACCGGTCCGGAAAGAGCCAGCTCTTGATCCTTATATTGCAACTGGTACAACTTGTAATAGATTCCGCGCTTTGCCAGCAATTGCTGGTGCCTGCCTATCTCGCGCAGTTGTGCCTTGTGCATCACAATGATCTTATCGGCGCGTTGTATGGTGGAGAGCCGGTGCGCGATCACGATCGAGGTGCGCCCGGCAACCATTTTCGCCAGCGCGTCACGCACTTTGAACTCCGTTTCGGTGTCCACGCTTGAGGTCGCTTCATCCAGGATTAGAATCTTCGGAGAATGGGCGAGCGCTCGCGCAAACGAAATCAACTGCTTTTGACCGGTGGAAAGAGTTGATCCGCGTTCTCGCACTTCCTCCCGATACTTGTTCGGCAGATTGTGGATGAAGTCCGCCAGATTTACGTCCTCCGCCGCTTGCCGCACCTCTTCGTCGCTGATCCACTCGGTCCCCAGGCGAATATTTCCCTCGATGGTCCCAGTGAACAAGAAGGGGTCCTGCAGAACGACGCCGAACCTGCGCCGCAAATCCGTCAGCGGCATCTCTTTTACGTCCACCCCGTCAATCCGGATCGCGCCTCGTTGAACGTCATAGAAGCGCAGCAGCAGGGAAATAATGGTAGTTTTTCCCGCGCCGGTGTGACCGACAATGGCCACTGTTTCACCAGGCTCAATCGTGAAGCTGACATCGCGCAGCACCCAATCCGGCTCACCTGGACGAGCCAGCGCAGCGGAAACACTGTTCGCGGCAAAAACTGCCCCGGAGTTTGGCTCTTCCCCAGGCATATTCCTGTAGGTAAACCACACATGATCGAGCTCGATCCTGCCTGGGCCCTCTGGACGTTTTGAAACTGCCGCCTCGGTGATCTCCACCGGCGTGTCCAGCAGCTTGAACACACGCTCAGCCGCCGCCATTGCAGACTGCAAAATGTTGTACTTCTCGCTCAGATCCTGGATCGGCCTGAAAAACCGCTGCGCGTATTGCATGAAAGCAACCAGAACGCCCAGCGTAGTCACGCCGCGGACCAGATGAAACGTCAGCAAAGTTTTCGGGCTAAAGCTGACCCCCACGCCAGTAATGGCGGTGGCCCGCAGCACGTCGTGGCCGCCAAACCAAATGACGCTGGCGATTGCAATCGACGAAAGAATTTCAACAATGGGATAGTAAACCGCGTGCGCCATGATCGCGTCTTTGAACGCCTCCATGTGCTGCGCGTTGACCCGGGAGAAAGCTTGAAAGGCCCGTTCTTCGCGATTGAACAGTTGCAGCACCATCATCCCGCTCACGTGCTCCTGCAAATGAGCGTTGATCCGCGCAATTGCCGTTCGGATGCGGCGGTAGGAGTCGCGAACTTTATCGCGGAAAATCTTGGTAGCGTAGGCGATACAGGGAAGCACCGCGAACGTAATCAGCGCCAGCTTCCAGTTCACGCACAGCATTATGGCGAGAATGCCCGCCAGCACAAAAATATCCTCGAAGATGGACACCACCCCCGAAGTGAACATTTCATTCAACGCGTCCACGTCGGTGGTGACCCGCGTGACCAGCCGTCCCACCGGATTCTTATCGTAGAACCCAATATGCATCCGCTGCAGATGGCGGAAGATTTCGCTCCGCAGATCGAACATCACCATCTGCCCGGCCCATTGCATGAAGTAGGTTTGAAGATATTCCAGCAAAAAGCTGAAGGTGATTAAGCCCACGTAGATCGCCGCGATTTGGGCTATTCCGGTCAAGGGCCGCGGACTCAGCCATTGGCCCAGCAGCGAGGACGCATGGGCGGGCGCCAAATACTTATCAATCGCTATCATGGTGAGAAACGGCCCCAGGACATCGGCGCCCGCCTTCAGAACGATGGAGACCAAGGCCAGCCCGACCTTCCATCGGTAGGGACGCATATATTTCAGCAGCCGCTTCATCAGCCGGCTGTCATATGCTTTTCCGAGAACTTCTTCTTCGTGGTGGGATGCCATAGCCCAATGACTATTCTAAATGGATTGCCGAAGGCGGGAAGTGGATGGAAAACTTGTCCTCTGCACGGAATTTTCCCATCCTGAGCACATTGTCCCGTGCACACTTGGACAACATGAAGAGCTGATTAGGCCAGTTTACTGGCGCGATTTTTCGATCACCGCGAACAAAGCCGCGTCTCCGATGAAAACGCTAAATCGTCCAGCGCAGCAGGGTTGCACCCACCGTGAATCCGGCGCCTACCGAAGCCAGCAGCACCAGGTCGCCCTTTTTGAGCTTGCCTTCCTCGCGCGCTGTCTGCATGGCCAGGGGAATGGTTCCGGCCGTGGTGTTGCCGTAACGGCCGATATTGACAATCACCTTTTCCGGACTTAAGCCGACACGCTCGGCTGTGGCACTGATGATTCGCTGGTTCGCCTGATGCGGAATGAAACAATCAATGTCGCTGGCCTTGACGCCATTTCTCCGCAGCAGTGTCTCGCAAACCTCTGCCATCTTGCGCACCGCGAATTTGAACACCGCCTGCCCATCCTGCCGAATATAATGCATGCGCTGATCTACGGTTTCATGGCTGGCGGGATGCAAACTCCCCCCTGCGGGCATATACAACGAGCATCCGCCCGAGCCATCAATGTGGTGCACAAAGTCAATAAGGCCCTCGCCGTCTTCGGACGCCTCCAGAATGACTGCCCCGCCCCCGTCGCCAAAAAGGATGCAAGTGGCTCGGTCTTGATAGTCGAGAATTGACGTCATGACGTCCGCTCCGATTACCAGCACTTTTTTGTGCGCGCCGGTCGCCACGAACTGGGCCCCGGTCTGCAAGGCGTAAACAAAGGCCGAGCATGCGGCCGATAGGTCAAACCCCCATGCGTCCTTGATATCGAGCTTGTGCTGAACCAGGCAGGCGGTAGAGGGAAAGAGCATGTCAGGGGTGACGGTTGCAACAATGATCGCCTCAATATCGCTGGCCTCGATGCCTCGTTCGGCCAGAGCGCGGCGCGCCGCCTCAACCGCAAGATCGCTGGTGGCCACGCCTTTTTCCGCAACATGGCGCTCATGGATACCGGTCCGCGTGACGATCCATTCATCCGAGGTTTCCACGATTTTTTCCAGATCAGCATTGGTCATGACCCGGGGCGGGACGTATGTCCCCAAGGCGGTGATCCGGGCGCGCGTGATCTGACCCAATCGATGAATTCTCCCGATGAGATAAGAAATCGTATTGTACGGAACCAGAGCGGAATCTCATAACCGAGCCCCGCAAGCGGACTCTGGACGCAGCCGGCTACCGAACCGGCTCACTCTGACATTACTCTGGTCACAGTTGGGGGAGCAAAAGTTGCCGTCTACCTGTCACCGCCTCATGAAGCTACTTCGGATCGCAGTCTCACGATCACGCAGAAAAATCGCAGGCGTCGGATTTCGAGGGATTAATCTCGAGCCTCCGGATGTGTAGATGTGTACAAGGTTTTAGCCAGGCACCGGAAACCCACTGCACACGCAAGAGCCCGTTACCGTTGCTTCCTTCCGGACCTGGCGGGGTTGGCGGGAATGCGTCGCGCGGGACCGATGCCTGACACGTAATCTTAACATCGGCTGCAGGCCACCCGGATAGGGACGGCGGCCCTCCACCCCGAAAACCAATGAATTCACCTTCGGTACCTTTACCTTTACGGCAAAAAATCGAACAATAACTCTAGCTCATGGCGAGAAACCAGCAGTCCGGCGAAGTTACTCTGGCGGTGGCTGTCCGCCGCTACTTCGACGTGCTTCTCTATTTGCTGATTTTCACCGGATTTGGCACAGTGGCCTCGACCGGTCGCCTTGGTCTTCTCACCGTCCTGCTGGTGAGCGCGGCTCTTCTCTTTCGCGGGTACGCCCTGGCGCGCCGAATTCAAGTGCTGCTCTCTGAGCGCTGGACGAATCTCCTGACCATCGCCTGTGTCGCCTTTTTCATGGTCGATGCCCTACTTGTGTCACGGACGTTTCTCGCCGCCACTGTCCACCTGGTGCTCTCGGTGATGCTGGTCCGCCTGTTCTCCGCTCAGCAGGATCGCGACCACTACTTCCTCGCTGTGCTGTCTTTCCTCATGGTGCTTGCCGCCGCCGTCTTGACCGTGGACAGCACCTTCCTGTTCGCTCTTGGCGCCTTCGTACTGGTTGCAGTTGCCGCTTTTATTCTGATGGAGATGATGCACTCCGCCCAGAGGTCGCCGGTGCTGGCTCGCGATCCCAATGTGCGACAAGCCTACAGAAAGCTCTCGTTTGCAGTCGCCGCCATCGCGCCCGTTCTTCTTCTGCTCATTTTCCTTGCCGGAGCAGTCATCTTTTTCCTGTTGCCAAGAATTTCCGCCGGATACCTCAGCGCCTACACCAGCGCAAATGACCTGACCAGTGGCTTCTCGGACCGCGTAGAACTCGGACGCATCGGGCAAATTCAGCAGTCCAGGACGGTCGTGATGCACGTCCAGGTGGACGGCGATAACGGGGGGACTTTCGCGCTCAAACTGCGGGGTGTTGCCTTGAACAATTTTGATGGCCGCAGCTGGTCGAATACTCGCGACCGGGTCACCCTGACGCGCGATTCCGCCGGAAGATTCAATCTCGTACCGCGCAGTTCCGCGTCACCGCAGCTCAACGGCCGGGATCTTCACTATCGCGTGACTATGGAGCCGGTGGTGAGCGACGTGTTTTTTCTCCTCGCCACTCCGCTCGCGCTGCACGGCAATTACCGCGCTGTCTCCGAAGATACCGCGCACGACGTGTTTAATCTGGATACAGAGCATCCCGTCAGCCGTTATGAGGCGGAATCCGACTTGAGCCGCCCAGTGCAGGCGCTTCCCCGGCAGGCGGGTAATTATCCTTCTGACGTCCTTGGGAGCAACCTGCAATTGCCCGCGATCGACGCCCGCGTAAAGACACTGGCCGCCCAGATCACCGCCAAGTCTTCGGACCCATACGGGCGGGCCCACGCTCTCGAAAACTACTTACGCTTGCATTACGGTTACACTCTGCAGCTTCCCAGCCAGATTCCCCAGGACCCGGTTGCCAACTTTCTCTTTGTGCGCCGTCAGGGACACTGTGAATACTTCGCCTCCGCCATGGCGATCATGCTTCGCACCTTGGGAATTCCTTCCCGTGTCGTGAATGGGTTCGCCGGCGGCGAATTTAATGACATCACTTCGCAATATGTGATTCGCGCCAGCGACGCGCATTCCTGGGTCGAGGCCTACATTCCGGGCGAAGGCTGGAGGGAATTCGACCCAACGCCTCCGGGGGACGTGATTTCGCCGACGAAGTGGAGCCGCTTCATGCTTTACATGGATGCCATGGCGTCATTCTGGCGAGAATGGGTGGTCAACTATGACCTCAGCCATCAACTTCGACTGACACAGGATGCCAACCGCGGCAGTCGCGCCATTGTCGGAGAAGCCCAATCCTGGGTTCGTACCCACTACGACAGAATTCTCGCTTGGGCGCGACGGACCGAAGATCGTGTCGGGTACTCGACGTGGACGTGGGGACTCCGCTCGCTCCTACTCGTGTTCCTCGCAATTTTCACGGCCCTGATCCCACGCCTGCTGCGGTCATTGCGCCGCTTTCGTCTCGCTCGCCGCCCGCAACAGTCTCCCCAGGTTGCCGCCAGTATCTGGTACGAGCGCATGTTGCGCCTGACCGCAAAACGCGGATGGGTCAAAGCGGCTGCCCAGACCCCGGAAGAGTTCGCGGATAGCATTTCCGACGCACGGCTCAAAGACTGCGTGACCGGATTCACGGGGCACTATGAGAACGCACGCTTCGGCAAATCCGCCCGCGATGCCTCCCGTCTTCCCGAACTGTACGAGGAGATGAAGACCGGCGGCTGACCCGCGGCCTTAGAAGTCTCTCAGAACTGCCTTAGAACTGAAAGATCAACCCAGCGCCGACATAGTAATTGTGCTGACGGGTTTGACCCGTATTTATATTGATCGGAGGCACTCCACTCCAATCATCCCGTGCTTCCCCGCGGAGTCTGATGACGCGAGGAATTCTGGAATATTCACATCTATCCCAATTCCGCCTTGCAGCACTCCGGTTGTCTTAACCCTGCGTCCGCTATTGCCACCAAAGAAGACCAGGTCCCTGCTCGACTGGAAGTGCCCGATGCCCGCCCCGAAGCTGAGTCATGGCGAAAACGGCAGATGGCGAAGAAAAGTCACACGCCCTGCCGGGGTAAGGAAAATTGATTTGTATTCACTGGGAACCAGGTTCAGCCCGTAATTCAAATCATTGTCCAAGTTGATAATTGTGGGAACCTCCACGGCTAGCATTCCCCAGCCGTAATATCGCAATTGCCTCGAGTAGTTGATTTCGAAAGGTATACCCTTGCCAAAGTGCGCCGTATTGTCGAAGAAGTTGGTGTTGGGTACAACCTGGTCTCTGATGAATGTATGCCCGATCGTCCCGGATAGTTCATTCTTTAATTCCTGAGCAGCAGCAACTGTGCAGATAGCTGCAACCACCAGGGTTGCGGTAAGAATTTTCCGCATCTTTCCTCCGGCGCGAAGGGCACCCGGAAGCAGCGTAGCACGAGTGGCAAGGCACTCTGATGGCGCAGTTGGTGCGTGCGCCTTGAGCTCGCGCTCACATCCAAAATCAATGTGTGTGCATCGTACTTCCTTTTGACATCTTTTCCTGACATTCTTGTAAGGCACATTGGAGGGTGTATGCGTATCCTGGTGACTCTTGCGCTGCTCGGCGGATTTCTTTGCTCACAGGAAAGTACAAAGACAGAGACAGGGACAAAGACCAATTCGTCGGTCACATTCTCTGGGCCGCCCCGCCTCAGTCAGATCACAATTCCCGCGGGCACAAAGATCCCCGTGACTTTGAAGAACACAATTTCAACCAAGAGCAATCACGAAGGCGATCCCATTTACGCGCAGTCTACCTTCCCCATCGTGATCGACGACAAAATTGTAGTTCCCGCCGGGACCTATCTGCAGGGCAGGATCGGCGCCATCAAGCCAGCCGGCCGGATCAAAAATCGCGCTGAAGTGCTCATACATTTCACCACGCTAATTTATCCGAGCGGATATACGGTTTTGTTGCCGGGGGCGCTGGAGAATGCGCCGGGAGTGAACCAGGCATCAGTGAAAGACAAAGAAGGCGCCATTCGCGCTGACAGTAATGCCGGTCACAAGGTCGGAACCGTAGCCCCGCGCAGCGCGGAGGCAGGGGCGGTGGTGGGGGCCTGGCGACCCGCGCGGCTGGAGGAGTGGTTGGAGGCGGCGTGGTTGGCGCCGCGGCGGGAACTGCGATTGCATTGCTGACCCGCGGCAATGAGGTGAAAATCGGTCCGGGCGCCACGCTCGAAGTCGTGCTGCAGCGCGATGTTGCAATCGATGCAAGCCGCATACGAGCCAGCGCTGCGGAAAGGGAATAGAAGCGCTGGCGGCCGAACTGCTGACAACGACCGCGCCTACTCCGCAGTGGTGGGATCGATCACCGACTTGATTTCCGAAATCCTATTCGCCGGAAATCCTCCTTGTTTCGCATGTTCCCGGATCATTTCTTCGTCGGGTGCGCGATAGACGCAGTAAATCTTGTCCCCTGTGACATAACTTTGCACCCATTGAATTTCCGGGCCGAGCCGGTTCAGGACGCTGCAGGATTTTTGTGAAACCCCGCGCAATTCCTCAGCTGACAATTTGCCCGCGCCCGGAAGTTCGCGCTCGATCAGATATTTCGGCATGGCAATTCTCCTGACTAAAGTTCTCCTGCTTTGCGCTCTCTGCGGTCAATTGGTTCGGACTGAAAGCTCTTCACCGCTCTGCGATCTCTGCGGTTAGATCTTCGGGGGCAAAAGCTTTACCCGGCGAAGACGCTGAGTATTCCCAAAGATCGAAAGGCTCAAAGCCTGCGGCAAAAGCGTATCAGGCGAGTTCGGAAAGACGCAACCGGAACTTCAGGGTTTTCCCGCGGCCGAGTAGTTGGCCCGGTGGATCTGCGCGTCGATGTCCTTGCGCAAGGCGTCCCACATATTTTCCGGCATGGCGAGGAACGTTTCTACTACCTGGGGATCGAATTGCCGCCCTGACCACCGTTCAATTTCTTCCCGAGCCGCGGAAACAGGCTGCGCCTGGCGGTAGGGACGATCGGAAGTGATCGCGTCCAGAGTGTCGGCGATCGAAAAGATTCGCGCTCCCAGCGGAATTTGATTGCCTTTCAGCCCGCGTGGATAACCGGTACCATCGAATTTCTCCTGATGCGAGTACACAATTTCAGAGGCTTCGGCAAGAAAAGGAATTTTCTTGACGATCTGATACCCGCGATATGGGTGCTCGCGCATGATTTCGGTTTCAGTGGCATCGAGTTTGCCCGGTTTATTCAGGATTGCGTCGGGAATCGCCATCTTGCCGATATCGTGCAAGAAAGCTCCGCGCGCAATCACCCGCACCTGATCCGACGACAAGCCCATGGCGCGCGCGATGGCCATTGTGAAAGCGGTTACCCTCTTGGAATGTCCCTCGGTCTCACGATCCTTAAGGTCCAGGGCATCTCCTAGCGCTGCCAGGGTGATGTCGTAGGATTCCTCGAGCTCTCTCAGTGTCTGACGCAATTGTTCAGTGCGGGCAGTCACGAGCGCCTCGAGATTGGTCTGGTAGGCGCGGTTCTCCAGTTTCAGGCGGCTGTTCTCAAGTGCCCGCCTCACCGTCGCCAGCAGTTGTTCTCGTTCGAATGGTTTGAGCAGGTAGTCGTAAGCGCCGTTGCGTATGGAATTTAGGGCCACCGAGACGTCATGGACCGCCGTGACCATGACCACGGGCATGTCTGGCAAGCGCTCCTTTGTGGCCTCCAGCAGGGCGATTCCGTCCATCCCAGCCATCATCAGGTCCGAGAGCATCATTTCGTAACTCTCGCCGGAATCCAATAGCGCCAAAGCTTCTTTTCCCGAACTTGCCTGGCAACAGTCAAAGTTCGCGGAATGCAGCATGGAGCAAACGATTTCGCGGATGGGCTCTTCGTCGTCAACTACAAGAATTCGCTCGGATGGCATGACAATCTCAACAGAGTGTATCGCCGATTGTACCTTAAGCGATTGATGCCGAAAGTAACCGAAAGGCCTGGGAAAGCCCGCTAGTCGCCGAATTATCCGTGCTAAAACTGAGGGTTAAGCAAAAGGTTCAGCCCTCATGACTACGGTCGTCTGGCGCGCCTGGGAGGTCCTCGACGGAGTTGCCACACCCAAATTCGTGACCCGGGAAACAGCGCTGTTGATCATCCTTGCTGCCAGCCTGCTTGTTTTCCGCACGTTGCGTGAGCGTTGTCTGACGGTCTGGATCGTAGGCTGGCTCGCCTACTTGGGATCACACCACGCGCTGATGTCGGCCTCTGCCCGGATGGAGCCGTATAGCGCTCCCATCGGCCAGGCCGAGTTCATGCTGGCCGTGGCTCTGTTCGCTGCAGGCGCTTTGATCTACGCCCATTCCCGCTTTTTGTTGGCTCCGCTGCTCGCCTTTAGCGTGGTGCTGATTGTACTGGCCTTCTTGCAAGCCGCCTGGTGGTCCGGCTCCGGGACACTGCGCTTTGCCGTGGAATTTTGTTACCGGATTCTGACCATCGGAGCCGCCACCCAGGTCCTGCGTTTCGGGCGCGCCCGTAGGGAAATCGGACCCTGGATACTCGCCACAGGATTACTGTTGTTGCACCTACAGGGGCGGCCGGTTGAATCCCATCTGCCTTCTGCGGCGGGTTTCATATTCGACATGGTTCTGGGCCTGGGAATGCTGTTGGTGGTGTTTGATCAATCACTTCTGCGTACCCGTCGTCTGGCTACGCTGAACGCACTGACGACAAGTATTGCCCGTGCAGGCCAAAATGGACTTATGGCGGCGGCGCCATTGAAGGAACTTAAAGACCTCATGGGGGCCGACGCCGCCTGGTTCCGTTTGATGCGAGATCATCAACTGCTCATTTTTCAGCAGATTGGGCTTTCTGCCGAGTTTTTGCGCGAGCGCACGTCAGTTCCGGCAAACGACCCTGCGGAACGTCCCTCGGAACAGAAGCCTGCGATGGTTCTGGGACGCGCCCAGCTTGAGCAAATGGGCTTGCCGGTATTTGAGAGGGAACACCTGCGGCAGATTGTGGTCGCTGCGGTGCCGGGCCGGAACTCTCTGGTAGGCAGCGTGATCGTCGGCAACCGCCGGCCGAAATCTTACGCATCCGATGAACTCGATTTTCTGGTTACCTGCGCTGAGCAACTCGGCCTGGCGCTCGAAAACCTTCACTTGGTGGAAGAGATCCTGCGTTCGCACCGGCAGTGGAGCAATACTTTCGAATCCATCCAGGATCTGGTCCTGCTGCACGATTCCGAGTTCCGGGTATTGAAGGCGAACCCGGCCATGCTGCGCCGGTTAGGCAGCTCGCAGGCCGATGTAGTTGGCCGGCGCTGCGACGCGGTGCTGCCCCGCGGCGGCCGCGAATGGTCAGACTGCCCCTACTGTCATGGCCAGGAGGACGGCTTTTACGAGGGCATCGACCCTTTTGGCGGGTTTTCTGTGGCATCCACATCGACCTATGAGGACCAGGGAACGAGACAGAAGGGAATCATCCACGTGGTGCGCGACATTACCGAGCGGCGCGCCGCGGAGCAAAAATACCGTTCTTTATTCGAGCAGGTCCAGGAGGGCGTCTTCGTCGCAACTCCCGAGGGTAAATTACTCGACTGCAACGACGCCTTTGTCCGAATGGTAGGCTATCCCAGCCGCGAGGACCTTCTGGGCAGGAATGTGGACGCAGAGTTCTATACCTCGCCCGAGCAGCGCAGTACCTTTCGGCGCGAGGTCGCAGCCAATAATTTTGTCCGCAATTTCGAAGTCAACCTGCGCCGCAAAGACGGATCGCTCCTCACCGCACTCGAAAGCAGTTTCGCGAGCCGCGACCCCGAGGGCAAGATCGAGCGTTATCAGGGTTTTCTGCTCGACATTACCGAAAAGAAACACGCGGAAGACGAAATCAAGCGGCACAATCGCGAGTTAAACGCTCTGAACGCCATGGCGGTCATTGCCACCCAGAGCTTCGATCTGGATGAAATCCTTAATCTCACCCTCCGCCAGGTGATCTCTCTTTTCGGAGCCGAGGGGGGATCGGTGTATTTGGCTGAATCCGCCACCCGCTTCCGCCGCCGCGCCAATTGGGGGCAAAGCATTACCGACCGTAAGCGTTTTGTGGATCTGGATTTCCCCCAGGGCTTGGGAGAGCTGGTAATGCGTTCCCGCGCCGAAGTGCTTACGGCGGAATATCTGCCTCATTTGCCGCAGGCAGCCTTGGACTTTGTTCGCGCTGCAGACATGGGGTCATCCATTTGGGTGGTTCTCTGGGGCAAAGATGATCCGATTGGCCTGATGGGGGTCAGCCGCTCCGAGATCCGCGAGTACACCAGCACCGACGAAAACTTGCTGGTAGCCATTGGCCGGCAGTTGGCCACCACCATCGAAAAAGTCCGTCTCTATGAGGAATCCTGCAAAGCTTATGAAGACTTGCGCCGCACGCAGGAGCAGCTGCTGCAGAGCGAAAAGATGTCGGCCATTGGACAGCTTATCGCCGGTGTGGCCCACGAACTCAACAACCCACTGACCGCAATACTTGGATATGCGCAGTTGCTGGAGGCGGAAAAACTGGAGCCACGAGCTCTCGATTATGCCGGCAAAGTGTTCAAGCAGGCGGCAACGCACCCATCGCATCGTGCAAAACCTTCTCTCCTTCGCGCGCCAGCGAAAACCGCAAAGGGAGATGTTTTACGTGGTGAAGGTGCTCGATGAAGCTTTGCTGCTCCGCGACTATGACATGAAGGTGAGCGGCATTAAGCTCGAGCGCGAAATCGAGCAGGGGATTCCCGCTGTAAGCGGCGACCCCCATCAATTGGAGCAGGTGTTCCTCAATATCATCAACAATGCTTTGGACGCCATGCTGGAAGGAGATGGGCGCCGCTTCAAGGTGACAGTGGCGCTGCGCGAGAACAGTGTGGTGATTGCATTTTATGATTCGGGCCCCGGAATCAAAGAAACGAATCGCATCTTTGAGCCGTTCTATACGACTAAAGGCGTGGGAAAAGGGACCGGTCTCGGCCTGAGCATCTGTTATGGAATCGTCAAAGAGCATGGAGGAGAAATTTCAGCGAAAAACGGCGAAGCCGGCGGGGCGGTGATTGAAGTCCGGCTGCCCTCGGCTGGACACGCTGCTGCAGCGCCCGTACCTGCTCCGGTATCCTGGCAGCGTGAAAGCGCACTGAGCGGCCGCATTCTGGTGGTCGAAGACGAAGAAGCCGTGCTGGAATTTGAGCGCGATGTATTGGCGGGAGCCGGAGCGCAAGTCACCACCCTCACCGCGACCGGAAAAATGAAATCTGCCCTCGATACCCATACCTTCGATGCGCTCATTATCAATGGCAAGATGCCCGGTTTTGAGAGCGTCCCGGAAACGCGCCGATGGATTTCCGAAAACTGGCCCGCGTTGTCTCTCCACATGATGTTTACGTTTTCCAGTTTGGCGGAACCGGAAGTGCGCGCCTTCCTGGAGCAAAACAACGTGCCGTTTCTGGTGAAACCCTTCCAAGTGGGCGATCTCATCGCTACTACGCGGCGACTGCTGGCCAAAACCAGGGCTGCCACTGCCCGCTAACTCTCGTTGGCCTTGCTGTTCCCCGCCTTCTCCATTTGATCTTTCGCTCAACCGGATTCCTCCCCGGCTTGCGGCGGCGTTTGCTGCCAGATATGCTTTTCGCCTATGCAAACTCTGGTGGAGTGTGTCCCGAATTTTTCTGAGGGGCGCGACCAGGCCAAGGTTGACGCGATTGTCCAGGCCATGAAGCGCGACGGTGTATTTCTGCTGGACCGGGAAATGGATGCCGACCACAATCGCTGCGTCATTACACTAGTGGGCGAGCGTGAGGCAATCCAGGAAGCGGCCATCCAGGGCGTGGGCAAAGCGGCCGAGTTGATCGACCTGAACCGGCATCAGGGTGCGCATCCGCGGATGGGCGCGGCCGATGTGGTGCCCTTCATTCCCATCGAAGGCGTAAGCATCGAAGATTGCGTAGCCATGGCCCGGCACGTCGGCGAGCAGATATGGAAGCGCCATCAGATCCCGGTGTACTTGTATGAGTCGGCGGCAACGTCGCCCGAGCGCCAAAATCTGGAAAACATCCGGTGGGGCCAGTTTGAGGGCATCCGCGACGAGATTGTGACCCACCCAGCTCGCAAGCCCGACTTCGGCGATGCCCGGCTTCACCCCACTGCGGGTGCATGCGTGGTGGGCGCGCGCAAGTTTCTAATCGCCTACAACGTTTTTCTGAATACGCAGGATGTGGGGATTGCCAGGAAAGTCGCCAAAGCGGTGCGCTTCTCCACCGGAGGATTACGCTTCGTGAAGGCGGCCGGATTCTTGGTGCGCGGCCAGGCGCAGGTCTCGATGAATCTTACCGACTTTGAGCAGACGCCAATCCATCGCGTATTTGAAATGGTCCGCGCCGAGGCCGCGCGTCACGGCGTAGTTCCCGTCAGCAGCGAGATCGTTGGGTTGGTCCCAAAAAAGGCGCTGGAACAGACGGCGGAGTGGTTCCTGCAGGTCGAGAACTTCGATTCGTCGCTGATTCTGGAGACCAGGCTCAGCGCGGTCATGGGTGGAAAAATGGCAGTCGGCGGCCTGCGCGCCGGCATTGAGCCCTTTATCGAGCAACTGGCTGCTCCGGCTCCGACTCCGGGCGGCGGCAGCGCGGCGGCGGCCAGCGCGGCTATGGCGGCCAGCTTGGCAACCATGGTTGCATCCATGTCGCGTGCCAAAAAGGCCTATGCGCAACATGAAATTCAATTGAGCGAGGCCATCTCGCGGCTATCACATCTGCGCGAGGAACTGAAACTGGCAATTGATTCCGATGCCGAATCCTACAAATCCGTGATGGACGCATACAAAAAATCCCGCGAAGCAGCTGCGGCTGATGGAATTGTCGATGCTGCTTTGAAGCAGGCAACCAGCGTGCCACTACGCGTGGCGGAGCGTGCGAGGGAAGTCCTGCGCATAGTAGACGATCTGCTCCCTATTACGAATCCTAATATGAAGTCCGATCTGGTGACAGCCCAGGCGTTGGCTCGTGCGGCAATCGAAGGCGCATTGGCGAATGTAGAGTTCAACCTGGAGTCGACCAAGGATGCGGATTTCGTGGCGCAGGTACGTCTGCGTGCCGGCACGCTCAAGCCATGAATTTATTGCAGTAACTATTACGCTCACCTCCGGTCACGCTGCCATTGGGTTCCGCTCTGGTTCGACTACAATCACCTTTACCAGCTGGGTGACTGCTGGAATTCGCCCGGCATCCAACTAACAGGGTTCCCGAGGTCATATGTCCTATTTCCTGCGCAAAGCTCAGAGCCTTTTGTGGGTCGGTGTTTTCACCAGCGCAGCCCTGGCTGCTCCGCTGGGTTCGTCGATACGCCCTGCGATTCCGGCTGAAGTGCAGCAGCTCATCAGCGTGGACTACCGCTCGCTGAAGAATTCCGACACGGCCCAGCAGCTTAAAGCCCAGGTTTTGCCGGAAAACTTGAAGCAATTTGAGGTGGCGCTCAAGGCCACAGGCATTGATCCCGACCGCGATGTGGATCAGCTGACATTCATTTCCTACCGCAATTCCAAGCAGGGGTTGGAGGTGGTGGGGGCGGCGCAGGGAGTTTTCGCAAACAAGACGGTTCTAAAAAAGCTGCGGCTCAAGAAGGTGCGCCCGGTGAAGTACCGCGATGCCGACATTTATCCCATGTCCGGGGGCATGGAGATGACGTTTCTCGACGAAACCACCCTCCTGTTCGGCGATGGACGGGCGCTGCGCGGTTCCATCGATGCGCGCGATGGCTATACAGCCACTTTGGATTCCAATCCCGAAATCGCCAATTTGATCGGTGACGTGGAATCCGGCGCGGTGTGGAGCATTCTCGATCGGAAGGGAACTCAGAATATGCTGCTCTCGGCGATGGGAGATGCCTCCCGGCTGGCCGACTTTGAAACTGTGAAAAAGCGTATCCTCGGGTCCCGCTACACCATGAATTTTTCCAGTGTCGTGAATTTTGATCTGGATGTGATCACTGCCGATTCGGTGACCGCAGCCACTCTCTCTTCCCTGGTGAAGGCGGGAATGCTTTACCGCAAGATGACGGCAAGCGCGGTTGAGAAGGCTGCCCTGGAAGATGTTTCGGTAAACTCCGACAGTTCAAAAGTGCAAATGCATTTCAAAGCGGATGACAGGCAATTTCGCTCGCTGATGCACACCAGCTTGTTTGCCGCGGTCTCGCGCTGATTCCTCTGTGCAGCCCCTTCACCTACCCGTCGTGCCCGCATAGCCCAGCTCCTAAAAGTTGAACCAACCTGAACCTGTCATCCTGAGCGCAGAAGATCATTCCCTCTACGAATGATCTTCGCAGCCGAAGGACCTGCTGTTTTTCTCAACTCTGCTGCTCTCTGTGGTAAAGAATTCAACCACAGCGTTACAGAGAGAAGCGTTACAGAGAGCGAGAAGCGCTGCATAGAGAAGCACACCTCTTCTATCAGGAATGCTTCTTCTTGCTAGCCCAACCTTCTTTTACCACCTGCTTCCCCCGGCCAATCGCCAGCGATCCTTCCGGTACGTCTTCAGTGATACAAGACGCCGCGCCGATGTAAGATCCCTTGCCGAGCTTGACCGGGGCCACCAGGGTCGCATCGCTGCCCACGAACACTCCGTCTTCAATAATGGTTTTGTGTTTGTTGACGCCATCGTAGTTGCAGGTAATAGTTCCCGCCCCAATGTTCACGCCTTCGCCGATTTCTGCGTCGCCCAGGTAAGTCAGGTGGTTCGCCTTCGATCCTTTTCCCAGCCGGACCTTCTTGGTTTCCACAAAATTTCCCACGTGCGCGCCTTCGCCGATCTGGCTGCCGGGACGCAAATGCGAATACGGCCCCAGCACCGCGCCGTCCTCCACCTGCGCATTGTCGAGGACGCATCCTGGACGCACCATCACCCCGTCGCCAATCGTCGAATCCTGAATTACCGAGTACGACCTGATCCGGCAATCGCCGCCGATTCGCGTTTTGCCAAGCAGCTGAACAAATGGTTCGATCGCCGTGTCCGCGCCGACCTCGACCCCCGCATCAATCACGCAGCTCTCGGGATAGAAAATTGTCACGCCCCCGGTCATCAGCTTCAGGCACTTATCGCGGCGCATCTTCTGGTCAATCTCCACCAGGTCTGCCCGCGTGTTGCTGCCCTGAATCTCTCCCGCATCCTCGGTCTGGAGTGCTACCACCCGCTGCTTCGCTTTGCGCAGAACTTCAGCCATGTCCGTAAGGTAGTACTCTCCGTGAGCATTGCCGGTTTTAAGCCGCTCAAGATTTGCCAGCAAAGGCTTCACCGAAAACGCGTAGAAGCCGGAATTAATTTCATGGATTCTGCGCTGCGACCAGGAACACGACCTCTCCTCGACGATGGCCAAAATCTCCTCCCTGCGCCGGCTGTTGCGGATAATACGTCCGTAGCCCGCGGGATCTTCAAGCCTGGCGCTCAGTATCGTCATCGCCGCCCGCTGCTGACGATGAGAATCCCGCAGCTTGGCAATCGTCACCGGCGTAATGAGCGGGGCATCGCCGGAGAGCACGATGACCTGGTCGTACTTCGTCAGTGCCCTCCCCGCGGACATCAGCGCGTGACCGGTGCCGCGCTGCGGCTCCTGCATCACGAACTTTATCCCGGTGCCACCGGCCGCCTGGCGCACCCGAGCGGCTTCGTGCCCCACGATTGCATAAATGTCCTCCGCCGGAAATATCTGCCGCGCTGCCGCGATCACGTGCGCCAGCAGCGGCTTGCCACCCACTTCATGCAACACCTTCGGAAGCTTGGACTTTAAGCGGGTCCCTTTGCCCGCCGCCATGATCACCACTGCGGTGGGCGCCGCACTCGAATTGGATTTCATGGCGTTCAATATACCTGCCTCGTGCCGATTCCCGCCAAAGGCGATGTCCCCAATCGCCTAACGATCCCCTAACAATATTCACAGGACTGTATTGCTTGTAAGTTGCTGGAGTCTATGCTATTTCGCCTTCGGCAAGCGCAATTGGTATCCAGATTATCAACAAAATTTCATGTGCAAGATTTTTCCTAACTCTGCTAGCATCGCCATCAATAAGCAGGTGCACAATCCTTAAGCTTTTCTTATACTTAAGCCCCAGCCCAGTCGTGGCAGGCCAACTGCAACGAAAGCCATACCTCTCCCATTTTCTGTTTGTTCAGGCGTTGTAGTGCGAACAGGTGAGTGAGTTGAAGGATTCGCGGCACGGGACTCGAGGACAAAGAAATCGCCGGCTGGAAAGGGTCTGCAACTGTCTGCCGTCGTGATTCGCGGCGTCGCCTTCATCTTGCTGGTTGTGGCCTGTGTTGCCGGCATCCGCTTGATCTCTGGCAGCCTAAGCGGCTATGCCGGCCGTGGAAACGTAGGCCGCGGCTCGCAGTCGCGCCAGAGCTTGGCCAGCCTGGCGGGTCCGCCCCTTGAAGCGATGAGCTCCCGCAACCGCCGCATTGTATATCCTTACTCCGTCGTTCCCGGAGGGGTGACCTCCGCCGCCGAATTGCAGGAGGTTGCCGGACACGATCCTACAGTCGCGGCCCACTACAAGAATTTCAACTACCGGCGCGGGCGCGTGATCCAGGTTGAGTATCCGCGGTTGGTTTATCTTTCGTATCGGCGCGGCGACCGGATCTATTGGACGCGCAAACAGGTCAGTCTGCATCCGGGCGAGAAGTTGCTCACCGACGGCCATACCAGCGCGCGGACGCGCTGTGGCAACCAGGTGGCGGTTCTGCCGCAAGCAAACACTGCCCCGGAGGAACCGACGGAAGCTGAGCTTGATCGCCCCGACGCAATTGCCAGTGGCTTTCAGGAGCTTCCGCGCGGCCTTGATTCCAGCCTCTTGAATTTGGACCCGGCCACGCCCATGAACCTGTCATCTCCTGTAGCCAGCGCTCTTCCGCCCCCGGGCGGATTCGTACCGCTTCCCATCGGTGGCCCAGGCGGTGGAGTGCCCGGAGGCGGTAGTGGTGGCGGTGGCCCCGGCGGTGGTCCGGGTGGAGGCACGGGTGGAGGCACGGGTGGTGGCACGGGCGGAGGCGCCGGGGGTGGTACTGGCAGTGGTTGTCCGCCGCATGGATATGGTTCGGCATTAACCAGGAAAAGCAGTTGCCCGCCTGGGCCGCCTTCAGCACCGCCTCCTCCCGCCGTGCCTGAGCCCGCCACTATTGTGCTGGTGCTCTCTGGATCGGCTGCCGTATATGCCCGTTTCCGCATGAGAAAGAGCTAACCGGCTAAGATTTCCCGCTGATAAAAAGTTGTCCGTTTTGGTACCGGCCTCTTAGTAATAGACCCAAAGTGCAACGCGACGTAGGTTTCGCGCTGTTAGAATCCGCTCAAGTCCCATGCAGCTTCTTAAGTATCTCTGCGGAGTATGGATCTTGCTTTCCATTCTCGCCGCGGGTGCCACCAACCCGCATCCTTCGGTCAGCAAGATTTCCATCGTCGGCAATGGTCCCTTTCAACTACAGATTGAAACCACGGCCAACGCTGAGCCGCAAACCCAGGTAATTTCTAATCCCGAACGCTTAATCATCGATATTCCAGGTGCAATGCCCGCGGCCAGTTTGCACGCCATTCCTGTGCACGGCAGCGAAGTGAAACGAATCCGGGTGAGCTTGTTTCAAAACGATCCTCCTGTCACTCGAGTCGTGGTCGATCTGAATGAGCCGCAGTGGTACCGCATTGCCCCCAGCAAGACCGGCTTTTTAGTGAGCTTAGGAAAGGACAAGGATGAGGAAGCCCATTCGAACTCGCAACCTACTATTGGGTGGGTGTCGGCGAAACTTTCAGCCCGGCGTCTTCCCAATGAACCGGCTGCTTTCGTTGTGAAGAGGACTTCCGCCAAAAAAGCCTCCCCAAGTGTGCCTAAACTTGAGGTGCAGTTTCTCAGAGGCATGCTGACGATCCGCGCCCACAACGCCACGCTTTCTGAAGTGTTGTTCGAAGTGCAAAAGCAAACAGGCGCCGAAATGGCAATCCCCTCGGGGACTGAGCAGGAACGCGTAGCCGCCGATTTTGGACCTGCTCCTGCAAGCGAAGTGATGGGAGAATTGCTGAACGGCTCGGGGTTGAATTTTGTTGTGATCGGGTCCGAGGCTGACCCCCGCGGCCTGCGCAGCGTCATTCTCAGCCGGAATGCTGGCCCTGCCGATTCATCGGCGGCGTTCGCACAATCGAACACTTCAGTTCCGCCTGTAGAGAACGTGGAGATTGCTCCCCCGGAGGGTGCTCCTCCGCCTGAGGATGACTCCTCTGCTCCCCAAACGCCGCCGCCAGGCCAACCTCCAACCGGGGCGCAAACGCCAAACTCGCCGCCTCCGAATTAGTCTTTCCAGATATTCGAATGCAAGGCGATTGTCCACGCGCGCTGATCACTTGTGAATAAGGCGAACCGGAATCGCCGAAACTCCGCCGCCCGAAACCGCTGGAACTGATGCGATCGTATTGCCGCAACCCGAAACATTCAGGATGGAAGCGTCCACGTCCCCAGCCGGCCCCACCGAGTTCACGAATAACTGCAGGAAACCCACGATCACTACCTGCCGATTCGGTTGCGGAGGCGAGCTATTGTCGAATAGCGGGACCGTGATGATGGAATCGCTGGTGCCGATCAAGCTGCCGGCGGCAACGCTGTACCTGGTTTGGCTGAAGCTGCCGGGTGAAATTTGTGGTGGTCCTGTGCCCGAAACCAAGTTGCCGGCGCTTAATGTATCTTGGCCGGGATTGGTGTGTATCAGGCATTGCAAGCCCTGCTGCGCGCTGCCGTTCGCCGGGTTTACCGTGATATCCCAGGTCGCCATGGTCGCGGAGGCGCCGCATTGTTGGAAGTCAAACGCCGCCCCGTCGCAACACTCTATGCTGCTCTGAAAAGAGTTTCCTCCGCCAGAGCACCCTGGAGCAGAGGAGCTTGGGCAATACTGATGCACATCAGGTAGCTGCAAAGGGAGGTATTCACCCGGGGGCAGAGATTTCTTCTTGATCAATCCCGGCGGCACGCAATTGGGCTGCCCCGGGGTGCAGGCGGAAGTGAGCGTGATTTGCTCTCCTAAGACCGACGGGTTGGTGACAGCGCCTGTACTGGTGTCCACAAACGGCGCACCGCCATGTACCGGATCATTATTCGTAACCAGGAAAGGCTTCACGCATTTGGGAGCTGCGGGGATAAATGCGCCTGTGCTGGTCTGCGAATCCGATGGGTTGTAGGCTTCGGCAATGGCCGTAGCGCTAACCGACGCCATCGAGCTCCCCCAGATGCGCGCAAAGAAAAGTCGCAGATCAGTCCTTTGCAAAGTGACGGTGATGCGCGGATTCCCTGCCATGTTCGCGTTCCCCGGCACCGTGAAGCTCACCACCGGTGACCCACTGGCCATTTGCGCGGGAGCGCCCGTAATTTTATTCTGGCTTGCCACCGCGGCAGCGTAGTCCGCGGCCAGGGTCTGGGCCACGCTTTGCAGTCCCGTGTTCTTGGGGTCTGTGGTAACACCGGAATCAACGAAGGCCTTGGCGCCGGCGAGGGCGGCCGCGTCTGCCGCCCGTTGTATTTCACCCCTGGCCACGTACAACGTGGTCAAATCTATGGCCAAAGCGGCCATGGCCAGCAGGCTCAACATTGAGACGGCCACCAGCGCCAGCGTCTGGCCTTTTTCTGAACGACGCGGCGAGCGGTTTGTTACGCGCGGTGTCATCTTAGTCCTGATTGGCTGCAATCCCGTCGGTGTCGATCACAGTTGCTCCCGGAAAGCCGGCGCCCCCACCCACCAACCGGACTATGCCGCCAAGCCGCCACTGATATGGATACTGAATATCCACCCGGGTTGAAATCTGCTGGATGGGCGTTGTTCCTGAGGGTGGAACTACGAACCCACGATTGATAGTTACGGTGAGCGTCGAACCATTCGGGCAAGTTCCGGTTGCGGACCAAACCAGAGATCCTGCCGGCTGAATCGCCAGCCCACAATTGCCGATTCCCGCCGCAATCAAATCCGCGTTCACCAGGTCGCGAATCGCTATTACCGACTGGAGAAATTGTACCGGCTGGCTCAAATCATTCGTTGGCTGTGTGGCGCCAAGCCTGGCGCCATCCTTGGCGGCGAAATTCAACTTTTCCTTGGTGTTGAACGCCTGCCCAAAATCGTAAATACCGACCACGAACAACACCAGCAGGGGCGTCGCGACGGCAAGCTCGACGATCTGCGAAGCGCGGGCACAACCGATTGATGCAGGAAGGCGCATCAATCTTCTCCCCGCATTTCAACCTCCGCATTTAGCCAGATCTGCTGATTGTTCAATGAAGTGAAAGGGAGGACAGACTGAAATGGATACTGGAAGCTCACAATCACTCCGCAAACGGGAGGGGCGCTGCTGCCGGAATTCAACTGGACATTACGGCAGATGGTAATGCTTCCACTCGGGGCTGTGCCTGAGGCCGATTCGCACATGCCCGCGGGCACGGCTCCGGGACAGGGCTGGGGCGCCGGGTTTGGTGGAGAGAGGGAAGCCTTCGTCGGATCGAGTCGCGCTGCCTTCAAAGCGCTACTGATCGCATCCACTACGGTTGTGTCGTCAGGCAGAGTACTGCCGGGCCACGCTTGAGAAGGATTGCAACTGGCGCAGCCGGGAACCGCCGCAGTTTGAGCGCCTTCGCGGGCGGCGTGGTTGATGGTCGCATAAATGCTGAAGGCGCGCCCGAACCAGTAAATGGCGAGCAGCAGCATGAAAGTAATGGGAAGTACTACCGCCGCCTCGGCGATCTGCGAACCCCGGCTCCCGCGCAAGCCTGCGAAGCGTCGGCCTGAACAAGTCGCTGACATCAGCTAAAACGCTCCCCATTGCTGGCTGGAAGTATAAAGCAGAACAGAGATGGCAGCCGCCACTCCGAACGGCACTTTAATAGCTTCAGGATTGTCAATGCTCATTTCGGGTCCGGGGAGATGCAGAGTAAAAAAAGCCGCGGTCATACGGGCTAGATTGCGCAGTGTCTGCCCCACTCGCCGCTTCCAAATGACCATCACGAGGGCCATTAGACCATTGATCAAAAGCGTCAAAATAAGCACGGACATGAGCCGCTGCGGACCGAAGAATGCTCCCAGACCGCCGACCAGCTTCCAGTCACCGCCCCCAAGGCTGTGAATCAGCACAAAAGGTAGCAGCAGCCCCAGCCCTAGTGCAGTTCCGAGTAATGAGAGTTTTGCTCCCCGCCAACCGCCCGTCATGCAGTGCAGGCTGATGGCGCAAAGAATCGCCGAGTAGGTCAGCCAGTTAGGAATCCGGCGCGAGCGCAGGTCGGTAACCCCCGCGGTCAACGCAAAAACGGCAGCCAGTATCCAGATTGCCTTAGCCACAACAATTCAGCATTTTACCGTGAGTTACTGCCTTGCGCAGGTCATTGGCGGCCTATTCGCAATTGAAAAGGCCCGGTTTCCCGGGCCGGATGTCATGACCAGGCTGGCTTACTGCCGCGACAAACTGGTATTGTTGCGCTGGGCGATGACCTTGCGCGCATTCTCGGCCAGGGTTCTTGCCTGAGGCAGAAGTTCGAGACCTTTGACCACCTCAGGGTCGGTCTCCGCCTTCACTTTCAGCCCCTCCTCCTGACCGAATCCGTCCACAAAAATCTCGCTCTTGATGTTCGATCTTACCCATTCATTGTTCTGGACGAGGTCGGCTTCGGTATAAGGCACCTTGTCGGCATCGAGCGACTTACGGAAATCCTGCATTACGTTATCGTCCACTTCGAAGCTCTTGGTTATGTGGTGGCTGATAATGAAATGTTTGGCGAAGTTGAAAAATGCGTAATGCTGCAGCAGCGTGTCCTGAAAGTGATTACTCTTGAGCGGATCGACCTTCACGTCAGGGGCGATTCCCCCTCCCCCATAAACCGTGCGCCCGCTGTCCGTTAACTTCACTTCCTTGTTGGAAGTGTCGCCAATGCCGTCGCGATCGAAGTAGTAGTCGTATAGCGATACACTGCTGTAATCGCGCTGGATCAGCCGCCCGCTGGGGGTGTAATACTTTGCCGTGGTCAGAGCCAGTCCGGTATCGTGCGAGAGCGGATACACGGTCTGCACAAGACCCTTCCCAAAAGTGGTTTCGCCGACTACCAGCCCACGATCATGGTCCTGGATAGCTCCGGCAACAATCTCAGCTGCTGACGCAGTCCCGCGATTCACCAGCACCACCAGCGGATATTCCTTGCCGCTGTTTCCGTGGGTCGCCGCATAGCGCCGCTCCGGGGAAGACCGTCCGTGGTGCGAAACGATGAGCTGCCCTTTGTGTAGAAATTTGTCCGCTACTCCTACGCCTTCATTCAGCAGTCCGCCCGGGTTCTGCCGCAGATCTAGAACCAACCCCTTGAGATCGCCAAACTGATCGAGCGCCTCCTGGACCTCTTTTTCAGTGGTTTCGTTAAATCCGGCAACATGCATGTAGCCGATGCCGGGACGGATCAGGAAATGCAGGTCTACGCTGTATCTCGGTATTTCATCGCGCACTACTGCAAATTCCAGGGCTTTGTCGGCGCCTTCGCGCAGCACCGTGATGCGCACTGTGGTCCCCTTCGGCCCCTTTAGCAGGTCGGCAACATCGCTCGTATTCATGTTGTCGGTTGGCTTGCCATCCACCGCGATAATGACGTCGCCGGGATGAATGCCGGCGCGATAGGCCGGAGTTCCAACGAAGGGAGCAATGACAATCACCTTGTTGTTCCGGGGTCCAACCGTCATTCCAACTCCGTAGTATTTGCCCCGCTGATCTTCTCGCAACAGCGAATACGACTTGGGATCGAAAAAGTTGGAATGCGGATCGAGCACATGCAGCATGCCGGGAATGGCGCCGTTATAGATGGCTTTGTCCGCATTCACTGGCTCCGCGTAATTCTGCTCGACAACGTCGTAGACCTGCGTGAACTGTCGCAGGCTCTGGCTTACATCGGAATCGCTGTCGTGCGCTGCCGCCGTATTTTTTTGGGCAAACAGCATTCCCAGAAAACCGCAAAGCGCCAGGAACACAATAATTAGAAAGGAAGAACGGTGAGAACTACGGGCCATCTTCTGGTTCCCTTCGCCCGGGTCTCCGCGCTGCCCAGGCACGCTGATTTTACTGAAGTATAACATGCGAAAAAACAGGAACTTGCGTCCGGAGACACTCAAGTCACTGGCAAGTTATCTCTCCCGTAAGATGCCGGAAGGCCTAGAAATGATGCGTTTTCTCGCGTCCGCGTGGGAGGCATCAATGGAATATCGGGGGTCGCCCGCAGACGCTTTAGCCCGTTAGTTTCGTGAGAAATTCCTGTTCGTCCAATCGGTATTTAAAGGCTTTATGCCCGTCGATGAATACGACTGGCACTTCATCAATGAACTGGCGTTTAAGCCCGTCGTCGGCTTCGACGTCCACTTCGCGCGCCAGGAAGCCGCCCCTGCGTTCCAGTTTGATCAGCTTTTCTTTCACGATCTCGCAAAGATGACAGCCTCTTCGCGAGTACACGATTCACCTCAGGCAGCTGCATGCCCGGAGTCTAGCAAAACAGATGTCGCCCTTCCAGCCAGAGTTGCCCAATTTCCCGGCCGGCCATGGCTATTTTGGCAACGATTCGCTGGATACCCTCAACTTATTCCTGGCGCCCATGACCTGCGGACGATCACTGTTCTTGGCCATCTCCGTGAGCTTCCGAAGGTATCGGGCAGCTTTTGCGGTGTCGCCAACCGTTTCCGCGTTTGCTGCGGCGCCGTAAAGCGCCTGGAAGCGATTTGGCGATAGCTGAAGTACTGCTTCGTACTCGGCCAGCGCCTGTCTCGGCTGATGGTTCATGGCTAGCAATTCCGCCAGCATCTCTCGCGCCGGCGTGATGGGTCCCGGCGTAACCGCATCTTTGTCCATGCTTTCTTCCAGATCTGCTGCGCCGGTCATGCTGGCGGCTGCCTCTTGGAGCTTCCCCTCAGCCTGCAAGATCCACGCGGAAACTTCACGGCGCTGCACCTCGATTTGATTTGCCCAGTAGGTATCCTTCATTTCATTGGCCTGATCGCGCAGTGAGGCGAGACTCTGCTGCGCCTTCCTGGCACGGTCAACATCGGAAGATCTCGCCGCCCCCTCGCCAGCAGCAGCCCAGGTTAGCGCCTGAGCCCAGGGAACGGCGGTGGTATCGGGTTTGAGTTCAGCCGCTTGCTTCCAGTCAGCCCGCTCAATCGCGTATCTCGCCGGGATCGCGGACATGGCATAGTTGCCCGTCAATGTAAGCCCCGGAATGGACGCGAGCGACGTCATCTCCTCGATGATGCCTTTGGCTTGGCGGTCCAGACCCAGCTGCAGGTAGGCGTACTCCAGGTAGTCCATGGCATGCAGGCATTGGTCTCGTGCTTCGCCATTAGTTGAGGTCCTCTCGGCCTCCATGGCTGAGAGCTTGGCGTGGGCGTTCGATTCGATCGATTCGCCCCAGGCTCCCACGCGGGTGAAAATGTGCGACGGCATGTGTTGCGCGTGCGCCGAACCCGGAGCAATTTCTGCAAAGGCGCGGGCTGCTCCGAGGCCTTTCTCAGCCAGCGCCGGATTGTCATAACAATGAATAAGGTAGTGGGCTACACCGGGATGGCGCGGCTGCTTCAGGAAGATCGGCTCCAGAATCTCGCCGCACCGTCTCTGATTGGCAAACGTCTTATCGGTTTTTGCGGCGGTGATGTCCAGCGATAATGCGTAAAAGATAGCTGCCTCGCTGTCGTTCGGATTTGCAGCGTGCAACACTGCAAGCTTTTGCTGGAAGGCCATCGCGCGCGCCGCTGGATCGCCCCCCTGCTTATAGATCTCACCGATTGCATCTATGTAACTCCTCTCGCGATCGGTCGTGTTCCTGTTTGCGTTCGCAACCGCCTGGGCTTTCTGGAACGCCCGGTCGCCCGCATCTAGATCGCCGTTCTTCCACAGTCCGTGGTAATGCGACATGGCTACGCCCCAGCGCGCCATTGCACATGTCGGATCCTTCTCCGCCACCGACTCAAACCTCCGGCGTGACTGCTCATATTGAAAAGAATGCAACAAGGCCACCGCGAGATTGAAATCCTGTGCGACATGCTTCGAGCACGATGTAGGGAAGTTCACTGCGCCCACTTCGTCCGCGGTTAGCGCATGATGATGATGCCCTTCATCGGCCCAGAGCAGAGAGGGGAAGTACAACAATGCGAAACCGGCCAGGCGTCGCCAGCAGGTCATGGGCATCTCCTTTCAGGGCGAGGTAATTTTACCTCCTCCCGCACGGGCGGGAGCAGTATTAGGAGCGGCCGCTCCAAAGGTTACAATCCTTACTCATGCCGGATCGAGGCGCCAAACCGCTGGCGGGCAAAATCGCGCTTATTACCGGCGGTGCGAAGCGCCTAGGCCGGGCGGAAGCCGTGGCTCTGGCGGCTGCGGGCGCCAATGTAGTAATCACTTTTTTGCAATCGAAAAAAGAAGCGCAGAGGACCGCCGCAGAGATCGAAAGTGCAGGCGTTCAGGCCCTGGCGCTACTCTGCGATGTCACCGATCCCCAGAGCGTTCGCTCGGCGGTAAGGGCGGTGATAGAGCAATTCGACGGCATAGACATTCTCGTCAATAACGCCGGAAGCTACGAAACGGTCGCCTTCGAACAGCTAACTCTTCAGCGGTGGGACGCGATTTTCGACATCAACGTGCGCGGCCCATTCCTTGTTTCCAAAGAAGCGTTGCCCCACCTGCGCAGAAGGCATGGCCGGGTTATAAATCTGGGTTCACTCGGTGGCATCCAAGCGTGGGCCAGTCACGCGCATTACTGCTCCTCCAAAGCTGCCCTTCACATGCTCACCCAGGTAATGGCGAAAGCCTTAGCGCCCGAAATTTCTGTAAACTGCGTTGCTCCCGGAATGATTGATATGAGGGAGAAAGCGGCCGCCGGATTCATGCGCCGCGTGGCTAAACAAACGCCTATGAAGCGGAATGGATTGAGTGAAGACGTGGCCGCCGCCGTGCTGTTCTTTGCCACAGCTCCCCAATTCATCACCGGCCAAATCATTTCCGTTGACGGCGGTTTGGGACTCTAACGGCAGTGCATTGCGATCTCGCTTGCAACGAGGAAAAGATCCAAATGAAAACAGTTCTTACAATTGGATATCTGTTACTAGCCAGCGCCGTTGCCGATTCGCAACAGCCAGGCAATAAGGCTCCTACACCTGCACTAAACCTGACCGCCGAGCCTCAGACGATCCTTCTATGGAAGCACGCGGCTCCCGGCGCATTGGGCACTGAGGACGCCGATAGGCCCACCATAACGGTTTATTTGCCGGTAAACCCAAGCGCGACGGGCACTGCGGTCGTGGTGGCGCCGGGAGGCGGTTACGGCATGCTGGCCAGCAATCACGAAGGGCGGCAGGTCGCCAACTGGTTCAACTCCATGAACGTCACTGCGTTCGTCTTGAAGTACCGGCTGGGCCCGCGCTATCACCATCCCATTGAACTAGGTGACGCGCAACGTGCCATCCGTCTGGTCCGCTCGCGCGCCGCCGAGTTCGGGTTCCAGCCGGATCGGATCGGGATCATGGGTTTCTCCGCCGGCGGCCATCTCTCCTCAACCGCGGGTACGCACTTTGATGACGGCAACCCGAATGCGATAGATCCTATTGACCGCGTGAGTTGCCGCCCTGATTTCATGATTCTCGGATATCCGGTGATCTCCTTGACCGCCACCTACACGCACCGCGGATCGGCAACCAACCTTTTGGGCGAGAACCCCGATCCCAAATTGCTCGCTGAACTTTCAAACGATCTCCATGTGACGCCGCAAACGCCCCCCACCTTCCTGTTCAGCACCAGCGCTGATACGGCTGTGCCTCCCGAAAACACAGTCGCCTTTTATCTGGCATTGCATAAAGCTGGTGTGCCGGCCGAGATGCATGTTTTCGAAAAGGGACCTCATGGTGTGGGCCTGGATTTGGGCGATCCCATCCTGGGCGAGTGGCCGCCTCTGCTGGCGCACTGGTTGAGACGCAGAGGGCTGCTGGAGAAGTGACTGCTCAAGGTGGAAAATTCCCGCCCAAACTTTCTTATCTCATTTTTTTGATCATGGTTGGCGTGACCGTGGCCGCGCAGTCACCGCCGGAGAACGGTTCCACCGAGATACAAATCTGGACGGCAGGTGGGCACTCGGTAGCCGGCGGGCGTGGCAACACCGGCATCTGGAACGCGGGGCTGCGCTACGGCTGGGTGCTCACGAATCCGCTCGGACCGCGTTTCCTCAGAGGCAGATTTGAGTATGCGATTGACGCCGTGCCGGCTTATTTGGTCTTTCAACCTGCCAACACCGCCTACGGAGTGGGATTCAATCCGCTGAACTTAAAGTGGAATTTCGCAACTCCACGCCCGGTCATGCCATATTTGGAGCTGAGCGGCGGAACTTTATTTACTACGCACGACGTTCCACCGCAAACCTCAAGGGTAAATTTCACTTCGGCGGGTGCGCTGGGGGCACATTTTTTTGCCGAACGCACATGGACCCTGGAGGCGAGGTATCTGCACATCTCAAATGCTGGCCTCAGCCGCCTCAATCCCGGGATCAATACGTTTGAGATCAGGCTGGGAGTGGGAAAATTCCGCACTAGCCGGAAGTAATATCGCGGAAACGTGAATAGGGCGTGGTTTATTTCTTCAGAATGGGGTTGAACCCATCGCTCATAAGTTTTGACCGCATACCCTCAGCCTCTTTCACGTCACTGAAGGGTCCGACCTGTACGTGAAACAGCTTATCGGGCGAAGGATTGACTATAAAAGCCGCATACTGCCGGCCTTTGAGCGACTCCACCAGGGCCTCAGCATCTTCCTGCTTGCCGACCGCGGCCACCTGAACAAAATAGCTCGCGCCCGTCTGGGACGGTGTCTGAACGGTTGGCTGGTCCGGACTGGAGCTGGGCTTTCCGGCGGGGCTGGAAGGAGTTGAATCGGACGAAGACTGCACTTGCTGCGGCCGGTCCGGCTTGGCGTCAGCCCCAGACGCTGGATTTCCAGTTGCCTTGCCTGGGGATGCGAATCGCCGCGCCGCATTCGATGAACTGGGTGATTGGAGCAGTTCCGGCGACGATTTGACCGAATTCTTTCCCATCGAGAAACCCATGCCGAAAAATACCGCACACAGCATCACTAGTCCGAAGAATAGCGCCAGCATTTTGCCGGTGCCGAGGGTAATTTCGGTGTCGTCATTTCTGCTCATCGTAGGCGCGCTCGATGGTGTCATACAGCCCCCAGGAACTCAGGTTCATTTTGCTGCCGGTGGGCCCTCTTTTGCTAGTAACTTCTGGAGTCCGGAGAAAAAGTCCACTGGAACCGGGAATACCACGGTTGTGTTTTTTTCCACGCCGATCTCGGTCAAAGTTTGTAGATAGCGCAGTTGCACGCTGACCGGCTCGGTCGCCAACAAATGAGCGGCGTCTACCAGGCGTTGGGCGGCAGAGAACTCGCCTTCCGCATGAATAATCTTCGACCGCTTCTCCCGTTCCGCTTCCGCCTGCTTGGCCATGGCGCGCAGCATGGATTCCGGCATGTCCACCTGCTTGACCTCCACATTCGCAACCTTCACTCCCCACGGAGCGGTGTGCGTGTCGAGGATGCTTTGCAGGCGCAGATTGATCTTGTCGCGATGGGCCAGGAGTTCGTCCAGTTCCTGCTCGCCCAGAACGGAACGCAGTGTAGTCTGCGCGAACTGTGAGGTCTGGTAAGCGTAATTGGATACTTCCACCACCGCCTTGTTCGGATCAATGACTCGCAGGAAGATCACCGCATTGACCTTAAGAGTTACATTGTCGCGGGTGATGATGTCCTGGGGAGGCACCTCCAGGGCCTCTTGCCGCAACGAGATGCGTACCATGCGATCCAGCGGCGCGAACACCAAAACTACACCCGGCCCTTTGGACTGCTTAAGCAAGTGACCTAAGCGGAAGATGACGCCGCGTTCATATTCCGCCAGGATCTTGATGGAGCTCAGGATGTACAGGAGGGGAACAATAATGAGTACCGCGACTGTGCCGACGCCGAGACCTTCCATCGCATTACCTCCCGCCTAGATTTCAGGTGTGAGGTGATTGTACTGCAATCCTGTTCGCGGGCAGTGCTAGTCAAACCATTGTCTTCGTCGGCGCCGTGGCGGGGTCTACCGTAAGCCGCAATCCATCTACCTTCCGGATCACGACTTTATCTCCCGCAGACACGTTCACCTGGGCGATTGCATCCCAAATTTCTCCATGTACGAAAACTTTTCCCGCGGGAGCCAGCGAGGTTTGCGCGGTAGCGACTTCACCGATCAATCCCTCGGCGCCAGTTACAGCTTTGTTGCGGCGCGCCCGCAGCGCTACGCTCATGAGAAACACGGTTATCGCTCCCAGCGGCACGCTCACTGCCAGTGCTGTCGCCAATTTGACCCGCATTTCCGGGATTGGCGCGTCTACCAGCAGCAGTGAGCCAATCATCAAAGTCGCGATGCCCCCGATGGCCATCACTCCGTGGGTCGCGAATTTGGCTTCGAGCGCAAACAGCACAAAGGAGCCAAGGATCAGCGCCACGGCGGCAAAGCGGATCGGCAAAAGATGCAAGGCGAACACCGCCAGCAGAATGAAAACTATGCCAACGGTCCCGGGCCAAACCGCGCCGGGATGATTGAATTCGGTATAAAGCGCCAGCGCCCCAATCGCCAGAAGGATGAATGCAATATCTGGCTGCATGAGGAAAGCCAGAATCCGTTCCTTGAGGGTTGCATCGAGCACGCGCTCCCGCTTGCCGGCCAGATTCAGGGTGACCATCTGCCCGTCGAATCGCCTCACCGGCTTCGATGCAATCTGACGAAAAAGCTCTTGTTCATTGGGCGAAACGTAATCAATCAACTTCTGCGAAAGCGCTTCGCCGTCTGTGAACGACTTGGATTCCAGTACGGCGCTTTCTGCGATCTGAACATTGCGTCCGCGCTTCGCAACTACCGATCGCATCAGCGCAGTCGCGTCGTTTTCAATTTTGTCCTTCATCGTACCCTTGATATCGCCGCCGAAGGGGCCGACCGGATGAGCCGCACCCGTGTTCGTGCCGGGCGCCATGGCTGCGACATCCGCGCTTTCAAGAATGAAAAATCCAGCCGAAGCCGCACGAGTGCCGCTGGGGGTTACGTAAATAATCACCGGCACCGGTGAAGCGATGATCCTGGTCATAATGTCGCGCATCGCGTCCATGACGCCGCCGGGAGTATTCAATTCGATCAACACGGCGTCATCGTGACGGGCGGAGGCCTCGTCGAGCGCCCGCTCGATGCGCTCTGCGGTGGCCGCCTGTATGGTGTCGTTGATTACGATTTTCAGCACATCGGCGCGCGAGAAGGGAACAATCAGAAGTAGGGGGATCAGAACCGCAAACCGGATGCTGTAGTGCATATTCACAATCCTGCCGGAGCTGCTTTTCCTATTGTCTCGCAATTTCGCTCACGGTGCTCCAGTCCCGTCAGCTTCGTAGCGCCGGATCGGCTTCCGTCTTTACTCCGTGTTCCTGCCATCCCGGCAGGGTGGTATCTCCCGTAATGAGCCTGGCCCCGCGCTCATACGTAATGTAGGACCACGCCCATTGAATGAGCACGATCAGCCGGTTGCGGAAGCCGATCAGGAAAAAGATGTGGACAAAAAGCCACGCCAGCCAGGCGAAATATCCGGAGACGTGCAGCTTTCGAAACTGGGCGACAGCCGCCGCCCGCCCGATTGTAGCCAGGCTGCCTTTGTCCACGTAGTGAAAGTTCTTCCGCGGGGCTTTTTCAAGATCACGGGCAATCGTTTTCGCGACGTAGCGTCCCTCCTGAATCGCGACCGGTGCTACTCCCGGCAACAGATTCCCCTGCATGTCCTTCAACGAGGCGAGATCGCCGAGCACAAAAACCTCCGGGTGCTGCGGCAAACTCAAGTCGTCATTCACAAGTACCCGGCCCGCGCGGTCAACCAGCGCCCCGAGCTTCTTGCCGAGCGGTGAAGCTGCGACTCCAGCCGCCCATAATATGACAGCAGCGGAAATGCGTTCTTCGCCCACCCAAACCGCGCCGGGATCGATCTTCGTGACCATTGCCGGCGACCGTACTTCCACTCCGAGTTTTTCCAGTTGACGCACCGCGCTTTGCGAAAGATCGGGAGCGTACGCAGGCAAAATCCGAGGCCCGCCCTCCAGCAGCAGGATCTGCGCACGCTTCGGATCGATGGACAAAAACTCATCCCTCAGCACCCCTCGAGCAATCTCAGCCAGCGTCCCTGCCAACTCGACTCCGGTTGGCCCGCCGCCCACAATGACAAAATTCAGCGCTGAGGGCGGTTCTCCGGCAACCGCCTGCTTCTCTGCAAGTTCGAACGCCAGCAAAACCCGCCGCCGGATTTCCAGTGCATCTTCCACCGTTTTAAGTCCTGGGGCCAGCGGTTCCCACTCATCATGACCGAAGTAAGAATGTCGCGCCCCCGCAGCCACCACCAAATAATCGTATGGAATTCCCAGATCTGCCAGCTTCACCATCCTGCGCTCCAGATCGAAATCCATCACCTCGCCGAGCAGAACCTGCACATTCTTCCTGCCACGAAGGATCCAGCGGATAGGAGCCGCGATCTCCCCTGGCGAAATTCCGGCGGTTGCCACCTGATAAAGCAAAGGCTGGAAGGTGTGGTGATTCTTGCGGTCAATCAGAATGATTTGGACCGGCAAGCGCGCCAGGTTCCGCGCTGCTTCAAGTCCTCCGAATCCGGCGCCCACAACCACCACTCGAGGTTTGTCACTGGGCATGGAAGGCCTCATCTGCCCGGATGCATTAGCGGAAGTGCATCTGAACCTATATAGATTCTCGCGGTGCTTAGAGCGATGGAAATGTTTCTTGGCGCGTAATCCTTCGACTGGGAGGGCGCAGAATTTCCGCAGCGTATTCTGTGGTTGGTTAGCCGACAGATACTACTTCGTATCCACGCCGAATCCAAGAATAGCGTTGATTTCCACGGCCTCTTTGCCGCGAAATGCAGGGCTGAATTTCCAGTCTGGCAGCGCGGACATCACCTTGCCCTCAAAGTCGTCAGCGTCGGACTGCAGTACGAAGGCCTTCTTGACCTCTCCGCTGCGATCGAGAACGCACGACACAATCAACCTGCTGGTACGCAGGTTCGGCGGCAATTCGGCTCGCAGCGGCGTAGGCGCGATGAGATCACTCGCGTAGGGGTGCGCAGCCGACGCCGGGTCCGAGAACTGCATCACCGCCGTGCCCACATTCGTCCGGATGTAGATGGTGTAAACCCGGTCCCCCTTGAGTGCCCCATACAGATTCATCGCTCCGCCCGAGCGCGGACTTGCCACAATGGTGATTCCGTTCGCGCTGTTATTAGCCACACTGGAACGCGCATTGGCGGCGGTCGCGGGAGTGGCCCCAAAACTGGGAAGAGTGACCACGTTGCTCCCGCCGGACACTGAAACCCCTGGGACTCGAGGTGATCCGCTGGCCAGACTTCCCGCCCCGCCCGGGCCCGGATACGAAGAATTTCCAGTGCGGTTTGGCGAGCTTGCGCCCTTTCCCGCTCCGGCCGCTGCAGCGCCTGAGCTTCCTCCAGAAGCAGAACTACCTGAGCCGCTGGCGTGACTAATTCCGGTGCCCACGCTGTCTCCCCCTGTTCCCAGGATGGCTATGCCGGCCGGCGACATTGCCAGCGATGCTTTTTGAGAGTTCGCAGGGATCCCCGGCTTTTCGCCCGCCTCCGGCGAAATCACGACTCCGGTCGCGGAAGAGGGTGGCCCTTTTCCATCGCCGGTTCCAGCAACTCTATTGGTGCTCGTGGGGGCCGGAGGGGGCACGACGGAGATGCCCGCGGCATTCAAAGATCTTTGCTCGCGGATGTGATTCAAATCACTTGGCGGCCCCGCCACGGCTGCATTTCCCAGCGAGCCAACCGCGTGCGGCTTCAGGTCCTGCAGTTCAGTCGGAGGAGGCACAACCCTCGATTCGCCGCTCAATGCTGGGGTCCGGGCTGCCAGGCGCACGGCGCCAACTTCCTCCGGCGGCGCCACTCGCGGCGTGAATGCGTTGTTCGGTTGACCGCTTCGGATGCCAGAGCCTATTTCCGGGCGAGGCGCCACCACGCCCTCTGGCGGTAGACTGAGGCGCGCGGGATTGTTCATGGCTCGAGCCGGCGCCGAGACCGGAGGAGGAACGACTGCGGTCGTGGCGTGAAAAATGTGCCTGGAAGAAACATCGTTGCCGGGAAGTTCAACAGGTGGCGGTGTTATCTCCGGATTCGCAAGCTGCGCGGGGCGAAGTCGTTCATATTGGATCTCCTGCCGTGGGGGAACCACTGCCGCCGCCATTTGCGGCCCTTGGCGGCTGAGATTCAATGCTTCCGCTGGAGCCGGACCGGCATCAGCGCGGTAGGCGAGTAAATTAGCAAGCTGCGACTCAGATGTGGGCAGCTTAAGTTGCGGCGCGTCCGCCACCTTTTCCTGCACGCTTTCTCCGCGCGCGACCTTTATGGTTTGCAGGGGATGGTGCGCGGCTGAACCGCCGCTTCTGCCGGAAGTGCCCGCCGGCGCGCCTCCCAGATCTTCGGTACGAGGCAATTCATCAGCAGAAAAATAAATGACATCATGGTCGGGGACTACCCGGGCCAGAACGGGCCGGACCTCGGCCGCCGGCAAGGCAATTGCAGCCAAAGCTGCGGCTTCCAACAGCAGGGTGACAACAATTCCGCGAAGCGGGAAAAGCCCAGCCTTGGCTTCCATCCCCAACTCTGGAGGCGATCGCCGTAGCGCGGGACCAATTGCCGCTACAAACTCCGGCCACGGCGATGACCACTCGATCAGCAACTGAGGAGCATCGTTCAAGCCGCGCACTCCTCCGTCGGTTTTGTCGTGACAATCTCGATCTCGTCCCCCAGCGACGTTCTGGTTTTGCGAATCGTTCCCGGAGGTAATTCCAGGACCGAGGCGGCGCGAGTGCACACCGCCGCGAATCGCCACGGACTGACGTCTTCCTGTACATGCATCACCTTAAGCGAGCGATCAAGATAGACCAAATCGAGAGCGAAACGCATCGCCAGGGTATGTATGCCACGAGAAGGCACAATCCACAAAGCTTCCCCTGGGCGGAAGGTGGATTCATGAGTGCCAATCAGTCCGCGCAAGCGCTCCCAATGCGATCGGGCGGTGCGCACGTTCTGAGCCAGGCATACGCCTCGAGTGCGATTGAGCGCTGCAATAGGAGGTAAATCTGACATTACTATCTATTTTCGAACCGCGGGCGACAAATCGCGGAACAATCCAATCAGTGCCGGCCCCAGCGTGACCAGGAAAAGCGGCACCAGGGCGAAAACCACCAGGGGGACGATCATTTTAATTGATGTCTTGGCCGCCTGCTCCTCTGCCCGGCGGCGCCGCTCGGTACGCAAAGCATCTGAATACACGCGCAACGCCTGAGCGATGCTGGTGCCGAACCGGTCAGTTTGAATCAACGCAGCCACCAGCGAACGGACGTCGTCAACGCCGGTGCGGTCGGCAAGATTTCGCAGCGCCTCCGGCCGGGGCTTGCCGGCCCGCATCTCCAGATTTGCCAGGTGAAACTCCTCGCTCAATTCCGCATGGGCGTATTTCAGGTCTTCACCGACGCGCATCATGGCCTGGTCGAGGGGAAGTCCTGCTTCCACGCAGACTACGGTTAAATCCAGCGCGTCCGGCAACCCAATGGTGACCAGACGCTGGCGTTCACGGATCCTTCGCTTCAACAAAAAACGGGGAGAAAAAAAACCCAGCAGCGCCAATCCCACCAACAGCAGGAGCGAGTGAATTCCACCCGCCGCCAACCCCACGACGACGAATGCGACGGTAGAAATAGCCCGGCTGTAGGAGTACATCATCAGATGGCGGCGTTCACGAAATCCCGCTTGGATCAGCCATTTGCGTGTCTTCGAAAGCTCTCCTGGAGAGAAGGGCAGAGCTTTGTTCAGGGGATCCCATGCCTGGTCAAGGCGTTCCCTGACCCAAAACCTCTTTTGCCTGTCCGGACGCTCCCAGCCCAGTGACTTCAGACGTTCTTCCAGTAACGACGAGGGAGCATAGGCCGCTGCCGCCAGAGCAAACGCAGCCCCTGCCACAGAAACGAAGACGATGCTTATCAGTACGAAGGCCATCATTTCAAACTTGAATCTGTACGATCCTGCGAATTACAAAATATCCAATCGTTTGCAGCGTGATTCCGCCTGCCAGCAATAAGTGTCCCAGCGGGTCGGCGAACAGCGGCTGAATGAAGCCCGGATTCATAATCAACATGGTCACCACAATAGTCGGAGGCAGGCCCATCAGCAGCAGCATCGTGAGCCGGCCCTGAGCTGTATAGACCCGGACCTGGCGCAGAATTTTGAACCGCTCGCGAATTGTGTAGGAGAGATTGTCGAGAATTTCCGCTAAATTTCCGCCCGTCTCCCGCTGCAGCATCACCGCGGTGACAAAGAATTTGACGTCCACCAGGGGCATCCGCTTCGACAGGTTCAGCAGCGCATCGCGGACCGGCATGCCGTATTTCTGTTCTTCGTAGAGCTTTCGAAACTCAGTCGCCACTGGCTCCGCCAGTTCATCGGCGATGATTTCAATCGCCATGGTAAAAGCGTGGCCAGCCCTCACCGCGCGGGCCAGGGCGTCAATCGCCTCCGGAAACATCTCCTCGAATTTTTGAAATCGACGGTTCCGGCGCCACGAGGTGTAAGAGTAAGGCAAAATCGAGCCGGCCACCGCAGCCGCAAAAACCAGAGGAAGCTTCTCGTTCCCCGGCAGAGGTTCGGCAACTACGTATGCTCCTAACGCACCCAGCACTGCGCTCGCCAGGCACAGTATCAACAAGTTTCCGGCGCGGATCGAAAGCCCGGCCTGCTCCAGCGACGTCTGCAACCTCGAGATTCGCTCCGACCGGCGAAGAATTGTGTCGAAGGCGGGGATGCGGCTCAGCATTTCGTTACGGATGATCGCCAGCGTCTCTCCCCGCTTGCCTGCCGCCGGTTCGGCGATCAGGCGCTCCCGGATCAGCCTGGCGCGGGCCCTCCTTTGATCGAGCAGCACTCCCAGGGCAAACGTCAGGCAGGAAACCGAGACGAACGCGAGTATGGGGATAGTAGGATTCATCGCCCGTTCTAGACCTCCATGCGCGACTCGAACAACTCCGGCTTGAAAGTGAAACCCGCCGTCGCCAGACGATCCGCGAACCGGGATTTCGCGCCAGTCGCCCGGAATATTCCCCGCACCTTCCCGTTCCGATCAAGGCCAACCCGCTCGAAGACGAATACATCTTGCATGCAAAGACTGTCGCCCTCGGTACCGGTAATCTCAGAAATGGAAATTACCTTGCGCGATCCATCGCTCAGCCGGGCAATCTGCACCACCACGTGAATGGCCGAAGCAATCTGCTGGCGTACGGCACGCTCCGGAATGTTCAGGTTGGCCATTGAAAACATGCTCTCGATTCGGGCTAGGGCGTCGCGGGGTGAATTCGCGTGCACCGTGGTTAGCGACCCTTCGTGTCCGGTATTCATCGCTTGCAGCATGTCAAAAGCTTCCTCGCCGCGGACCTCGCCAACGATGATGCGGTCCGGACGCATGCGCAGACTGTTGATCACCAACTGCCGCTGTCTAACCGCGCCTTTGCCCTCGATATTCGGTGGCCGCGTCTCAAGCCGGACCACGTGCTCCTGCTTGAGCTGCAATTCTGCCGCGTCTTCGATCGTTACGACGCGTTCGTAATCCGGGATAAATCCGGAAAGCACGTTCAGCAACGTGGTTTTGCCGGCGCCAGTTCCGCCGGAAATCAGGATATTGATCCGCCCTTTTACCATGCTCGCGAGCACTTCCAGCATGGGTTCCATCAAGGTGTGGTTCTCGAGCATGTTCCGCGCCGTGACCTGGTCCCGCCCGAAACGCCGGATTGAAAGTACCGGCCCATCCAGGGCCAGGGGGGGGATAATCGCATTTACGCGCGAACCGTCGGCCAGCCGCGCATCCACCATGGGAGAGCTTTCATCCACTCGTCTTCCCACCCGCGACACGATGCGATCGATGATCTGCATCAAATGCTGGTCGTCCTTAAAACTCAGGCCGGTACGTTCCAGTCTTCCGGCCCGCTCTATATAAACTTTGTTGTAGCGATTGACCAAAATGTCGGAGATAGTCGGATCTTTGAGCAACGGCTCCAGCGGCCCCAATCCAAAAATTTCATCCAGGATCTCCCGCGCCAGACGTTCCCGTTCAGCAAAACTCAAGGGGACGGCTTCGCTGTTTACGGTGCTCCGAATGACCAGCAGGACCTCTTCGCGAGCCGGCGCGCTGGGAGTACGACCGAGTTTTTCCAGATCCAGGCGATCCAGGATCTTACGATGCAGTTCTGCTTTAACTCGCTGATACTCGGTACGCTCGAATGCCTGCAGGGATGGGGGCATGGCTTAACTATCCGATCTTGAACAGAGACCACATGGGTCGCTTCACCTGGGTTGCCGATTGCGTAAGCCGCTCGGCCAGTCCCGCAAAAGACCGCGACATTTCCGAGCGCTCGCGTTGCATGACGGGAATCCCGCGATCGATTGCACCCGACACGGCCGAGTAATGATTAGGCACCTTCCAGAGAAGCGACATTCCGGCCGCGCTCTCCACCTCATTCTCGTTGAAACCAGGAATTTTGCGAAATCGATTCAGGACCAGCCGCAGCCGGTCGCGGTTGCCGGCTTCGCTTAAATACTGTTGGATTCGGGCCGCGCTCCACAACGACGCCACATCGGCTCCAGCCACCACCAGCACCATTTGCGACAAATCGCAAATCAGCCGCGTCACCGGGTCCATGCGTGTAGAAAGGTCAACCACCACGTAGCGAAAATAGGCCGCAAGAAGATCCAGCAAACGCGCAAACTCCGCGGCGGATGGCGGGGTCTCTCCGGGAACGGTTGCCCCGGCGAGCAGTTGCAGACCGCCGGCATGACGCGTGGTGAAACTTTCCATCAGAGAATCATCAAGCCGGTGCAGATTTCGTATGGCGTCGTAGGTGTTAAACACCGGCCGAAGGTTCAGGTGCAAGGCAGTGTGCCCGAGCGGCGCCAGGTCTACCAGCGCTGTCTGGCCATGCACCGATTGCAATGCCAGTGCCAGATTGACCGCGATCGTGGTGGCCCCGCTGCCGCCCTTTGCGTTCATCACCGCAAAAATCTTTCCTCTGACGCTGTCTCGCTGAACGCTGCGCTGGTTCGCCGTCACGCGAACGAAGGCCTCCAGCAGGCTGGTAGTATTCGCCGGCCGGTCCAGGAATTCTCGTGCGCCGGAGCGCATGGCCGCGACGATGACCTGTGGCTCAGTCATGCTGCCGATAGCCACGACGGCGGTGAGCGGCAGTTCCTGATGCAGCACTTCAATGGCGCGTAAACCAGAGGCACTGTCGGTATCAGGAAGGTCCAGCAGCACTACATCCGGACGCTCGTCGTGAATACGCCGCATGACCGGGTCGGCCGAAGACAGCGGCAAACTGCTGAAGCTCTGCACGGTACGCGCGACCCGCGTCCCTTCCACCAATAACTGCAAAAGGCTTCGTTGCTCTCCGTCCCGCGCCACCACCGCCACCGCCAGTTCAGCCATAAATCAACCTGCCCGCCTCTCACAAATTACTTCGTACCGCCCGGCCCCACTGCTCCGTCGAACTTCCCTTTGTCCAGGAAGGGTTTGGGATATTTTGGCGTACCCGGTTGCTCATTGTTCGGCGCAATACGGTGTACCGTGCATAAAACCACCAGTTCAGTTGCGCTCTTTTGCGCGTTCTTGCTTTTGAATAAGTTGCCCAATATTGGAATGTTTCCAAGTCCGGGAATTTTGCTGTACTGGTCGGTCACCCGGTTGTCCATGAGTCCGGCAATCACAAAACTCTGTCCGTCTTGAACCTCAAATTCCGTCTGGGCGCGGCGTGTGCTCAGCGCGGGTACGGTAAAACCAGAAATAGTCAGCGCATTGGTGAAATCTAGCTGACTTACTTCCGGGACTACCTGAAGATGAATGTTATTGTTGGGCATGATCACCGGCGTAAATCTCAGCTTCACGCCAAACTCGCGGAACTGAATCGTCACCGCGGTGAAGCCCTGGCCAGGCTGAACAATGGGGAAAGGGAACTCGCCGCCGGCCAGGAAGCTCGCCTCTTTTCCGTTGACTGCAATTAAATTCGGCTCCGCCAGAATCTGCAGCAGGTTTTTTTGCTGTAGTGCCTGGACCACCGCGCCCAGATTAATGTCTGTGCGGAAAAGGAAGAGGTTGAGCGCCTGATTGATGTTGATGTTGGTCTGATTATTGTTTCCCGTGGTTGTGGTCCCGCTGGCCGAGGTGGTGCTGCTGCCCCGCGAAATCTGAAATCCGCCAAACTGCCCTGTGGTGCTGGTTCCAATCGTATTGCCGCCACCCGGAGTGAATAAATTCACTCCCAGCTGCGTGACTGCGGTTCGGTCCACTTCAGCGAACTTCACCTCCAAAAGCACTTCCTGCGCGCCCACCGGCCCAAAGCTGAGCACGTTGATCACATTCTTGGAATAAGCGTTGGCCACCATGCCCGCATGCTTGGCCACATCTTCGGTCGTAACATGACCGGAAAGGACGATCGCCGAACGCGATGGTGAAATGTCTATCTGTTCATCGGGCAGAATGCGCTTGATCTCTTCCGCCGCGGCGGTCACATCCACATCCACCCGCAAATCGAAGCTGCGCGAGCGCTCATTTTGGTCCCATATCAGCAGGGACACTTCTCCTGGCGATCGCCCATGCACCAGAACCTGGGTTGCAGTCACGACAAGAGCGTCAGCAATCTCCGGATCAGTGACGGATACACGCTTGAGGCGGTCGGTCGTATTGATCAGCAGAGACTTGCCTACCATGACCCGCAACGGAGCTGGACTCTCGCCCTGCGGCGGTGAGGGAACCTGCTCGGGGGCGGGTGCCTGCGGCTGTTGTCCCAGGCAGAAAGCCGATACGCACAACCAAACCGCCAACAGTTCAATTCTGCCAATAATGGAAAGCGCCCTGCGCATCGTCAACTTTCTAGATCCACCCGTTTTCATTCCGGCAACTTCGTGACATCTCGCTTATCGCCCCGGATAACTTCCACCGGATAGGCCTCGGGAAGTGCCGGTGCTGGTGCCGGTGTGGACGGCTTTAACTTGGGCCGGACCGCACCGGGCGCGGGCGTGGTTTTCTCGTAAAGAGTGTGAGCATTGATTGCAGCCACTTGATTCTGGCCGGTATCGAGAGGGTTTCGCAGGGCGAGCTGAATCCGTCCCTGGTTGGTCGCCAGGGCCAGCCTCTGCGCATCGTCGGGGGAGACTAACAGGGTAATGACCGGCGCCGTCTGTGCCTCTCCGGAAAGCAGATTGCGATCCAGCTTCTGTCCGTTTGCCAGCACGGCCACATTCTTGAGAACCGTAATTGTCTGCGACTCGCCTGATCCAGTGGGATTCCCCGTCATCAGCACATCCACCCGGGTTCCCGGAAGCACAAACCCCGCGACCGAGCTGGTGTCATTCACGCGAACCGACACCGCCCGCATCCCCGGCGGAATCATCGACGGCAAGCCTGACCCCGCGTTTTCCGCCGCCAGCTTTCCCGGGAGAATGAACTCCCCGCGAACGATGGGCAGCACTACTCCCCGGCCCACTACTCTCTTGGTTTGGCGAACGCTTCCGGGAGGTACAGCGTCCGTAGGGATCTGGACGACGCGCACGTCTTTATCCTGGATTCTGGTACCCACCGCGATATCGGTGGTCGCCACCACAACATCTTCAGTGCTGACCCGCCCATTCGCTATATGAGACTGGAGAGTGCGATACGCCATGGCGCTCGCAAAAGCGCCCAGCGCTAAAGCCAGGGTTGCAATGAAGACAAGTCGAGTACGGTTCATCCACTACTCCACAGAATCCCTTCGTGCGCCTTGGCCCTGCCGGCCCACGGCCCTTCCTTGCCAGAGCCTTTGTTTCGCTTCAGATAGACTCACTCGGCCCGGCTTGGCAGGTACTCTGAAGCGCTGACCATGATACCGCGACGCAGGCGGAATCGGGGCATTTTTATGTGCGCAATCCTTCGTGGCCCCCATCAGGCCTGCTAAAGTACATTCCGCCTCTTCCCCGAAGGTGGAGTTCTCCCGTGTTTCCAGTTGGATATCGACGTTTTCTTCCAGTACTGCTGGCAACTGCGCTGTCGCTCAACATCTTTCTATCTTGGAAGGACCGGGATTTGGTGAGTAAGGGCTATCCCGACTTCACCATTTTTTATTCAGCCGGTAAGATCGTGCGTACTGGTTTAGCTGCAAGCCTTTACGACGAAAAAGTTCAATTCAGGCTTCAGACGGAGTTCGCCCCCGACGTCGCCACCCGTCATGGCGCCTTGCCTTACAATCATCCTCCTTTCGAAGCCCTTCTTTTTGTGCCTTTTACGTTTCTTCCGTATCTAAGCGCCTACCTGGCTTGGGACCTGCTTAACATTGCCTTACTGGGCCTGGCAATTTATCTTCTTCGGGTTTATGTTCCGGCATTGCGAAAGAGGGCCCTTGCCGTTTGGGTGTTGATCCTGCTCGCATTTTTCCCAGTCTTTGTTTGTCTACTGCAAGGCCAGGACATGCTGGTGCTCCTGCTTCTGTTGGTCCTGGCTTTCGTGTCGTTGAAGAAACATCAGGATTTCGCGGCCGGATGCTGGCTGGGGCTCGGAGTATTTCGTCCTCACACGGTGCTCCCGATCGCCCTCATTCTTCTTTTTGCCCGGAGATCCACCTCATTTCTTGGGTTCCTGGCGTCGTCGTTTCTGACGGCTGCCGTTTCCGTCGGCATCACTGGTTGGGAAGAATCTCTCTACTACCCGAAATATGTATGGCATCTCGAGCAGGTCATGGGCCGCGGCGCCATTGTTCCTGCCAACATGCCGAATTTACGAGGCTTCATGGCTATCGTTTTTCGTGACGGACATCCTCTGCCGATTGCTTTAACCTTGGCAGGATCGGGCATTCTCCTGATCCTGGGGATCCGCCTATTCCGGTTGGCGGAAACCGGTGGGAGTCTGGAGCTGGCATTTTCCTCCGCCCTTATCATTGCCGTTCTCGTCAGCTATCACGCTTTCATCTACGATCTGAGCCTTTTGGTCTTGCCCATATTGTTCATCATCAATGCTGATTCGCTGAACTCGTCTCGCCCAGGCCGGTGGGCCCTGACCATCCCCATCGCACTGCTGTTTTGCAGCCCGCTTCTCATGTTCCTCTGGCTTGGGATGGGAAATCTGAATTACTTTGTCCCCGTCCTATTTTTGTGGCTGTGGGGTATAAGCCGCGCAATTTCCAGGCTGCAAGCCGGGTACGACAAAACAGCGGAATCCGCGTGAGATACTCTGTGAAATTCGTCCTGGCTGCGGCGCTTTTGTTTTCCGCCGGGATGTGGCTTTACGTGGATCGAGTTCTGGTACGGCACCAAAAGCTCGATGCGGCAATCCGTGGCGCTCCCCGCGGCAACCTCTCTGATCTGTACCCGAGCTGGCTGGCATCGCGCGAGTTGCTTCTTCACCGCAGAAATCCCTATACCCCGGAGATTACGCGTGAAATCCAGGCGGGATACTATGGGCGCGCCATTGACCCGGCCCGCACTGAAGACCCGGCTAACCAGCAGGCCTTTGCTTATCCCGTCTTCGTCGTCTTTTTGCTGGCGCTAACCGTGAGGCTGCCTTTTTCTGAAGTGCAGGAAATTTCGCGTTGGCTGCTGGCGGGGACGACCGTCGTAAGCGTGATTCTGTGGTTTCGAGTGCTGAAGTGGTCCCCCCAAAAAACTACGGTGCTGATTGTGATCGTGCTGACGCTCGGCGCCTTCGCCGCAGTTCAGGGAATCAAGCTGCAGCAGCTAACGCTTTTGACCGCCGCGCTGATTGCCGGCAGCGTCGCGCTGTTGATTTCGGGCCAGCTAACCTGGGCCGGAATTCTTCTGGCGCTGGCCATGATTAAACCGCAGCTCGCGACCCCGCTCGCCGCATGGCTTCTTGTGTGGAGCACGGCCGATTGGCGTATGCGCTGGAAACTAGCCGCTTCTTTTATCCTCGCGGTGGGCACGCTCGTTCTGGGTGGCGAAATTCTGCTGCCCGGCTGGACGCGCGAGTTTTACCGCGCCATGCTTGCATATCGCACGTACGCAGCCGGGCCATCCATACTGCAAGCAATGGCAACCAGGGCCATCGGCGGCATACTCTCCGCGTTTGTTATTATCGCAATTACTGTCGCGTGCTGGCGCGCGCGCAAATGCGCAGCCGCGGACTTTCGCTTCCGCTGGACCGTGTCCATGGTTCTCGCCACCACACTTCTTGTCATTCCCGTGTTCGCGCCCCATTACCAGCTCCTGCTCTTGCCGGCCGCGCTCATGGTCGTTCAGCGATGGCGAGAGCTGTGGGCCTCGAGTTTTGTACACCGGGTTCTCTTGGGAATTGCCGCTGGATCGATTGTCTGGCCCTGGATTTCCGCCTGCGCCCTGGCGGCGGCTTCGTGGTTTACACCGCTTGCCCAACAGTTTTGGCAGCTTCCACTGTGGACGAGCGTTTTCATTCCCATCCCACTCAGTGCGTGTTTGTGGTTGTTTGCTTTCAAACACGGCAATGGCGCCTGGATTTCAGCCGTCAACCGGCCAACCAGCAGTTCAACCGGCAGTCAGAATTGAGAAGTGAGGATTGTGTGCCGCTCTTTCATGCTATCCTGCGCTCAACTTCCGCTTTCCGGGACAGCGAGTGCTCGTCGAATTACGACTCGAAAACTACGCGGTAATCGACAGCCTTGCCGTGGAGTTCGCTCCCGGGCTGAACCTGCTGACTGGCGAAACCGGCGCCGGAAAATCCATTCTCATTGACGCGCTCGCGCTACTCATGGGAGAGAAGGGTTCGCCCGACTTGGTTCGCTTCGGTGCGGAACGCGCCGTCATCTCCGCGGTCTTCGAGGTGGAGGCCGGATCAGAGAAGCTGGTTTCAAGCATTCTGGAAGGTAACGGGATCGACGCCGGCGGCGCCAACCTCATCTTGCGTCGCGAAATTGCTGCCAAGGGCCGTGTCTTCGTCAATAATCAGCCCGCTACGGTCGCAGTTCTGAAGCAGCTAGCTGCTCATCTCGCCGGCATTCACGCGCAGAACCAGTCGCTGGTGTCGTTTGACAGTGCGGTTCGGCTGGCATTATTGGACACCTACGCTGGGACTCAGCTGGAGCCAGTCTCCCAGGCTTTCGCCGGGTGGAAGCAAATCAAGGGCCGCATTGATGACCTCGAACAGGGAGAGCAGGACCGCCTGCGCCTGGTTGACCTCTGGGCGTTCGAGAAGCGGGAAATCGAGGATGCCGGCGTTCAAAGCGGAGAAGACGAAGAGCTCGCAATTCAGAAAAGAGTGCTCGCCAACGCGGAGAAAATCTACAACGCGGCTATGCAGGCATTCGATCTGCTCTATGAGGGAGCGGCATCAACCTCCGCTTCGCTGCGAGCAGCACAAAAGCAGCTCCAAGAATTGGTCCGCTACGAGCCCAAGTTCCGGGAAGCTCTGGCCTCACTCGATTCAGCTCGCATCAGCGTGGAAGATGTCGGCGCCAGTCTGCGCGATTATGCTGGCGGCATCGAAGCCTCCCCGGAGCGTCTGGAAAAAATTGAAGACCGGCTGGCGCTTCTCGATCGCCTCAAACGCAAATATGGCCCGTCGCTAGACGACGTCGTCAACCTCGGGGCCGATGTGACCCGCAAACTTTCGGACGTAGAGGACAAAAACGAAATTTCGCGGCAACTAAAGGCGGAACTCGCGACCGCCGCCGGGAATTATCTGGTTGCGGCGCGGGCAATTTCCAGGAGGCGCTATGAAGCGGCCAGGAAATTGGAGAAGCTGGTCGAGAGCGAAATTAATGAGCTGGCAATGAAGTCGCGTTTCCGCATCGATCTCAGTGGCGCGGATGAGGAAAGCAATTGGACCGCAGCGGGCTTTGATCAGGCTGAGTATCTCATCGCGACCAATCCCGGTGAGCCGATGCATGCGCTCGATGAGATCGCATCGGGAGGAGAACTCTCGCGCGTCATGCTGGCCCTGAAGGCCAGTGTCGAGTCCAGTACAGGCAAAAAGCGCACCGGAGCTCAGCGTACTCTGATCTTCGACGAAATCGACACCGGAATTGGCGGCCGCGCCGCCGAGGCAGTAGGAAAAAAGCTGAAGTCCCTCTCGCGCTCCCATCAGGTATTGTGCGTTACGCACCTGCCGCAGATCGCCACCTTCGCCGACCACCATTATCTGATCGAAAAAAAACAGGCAGGCGGCCGCACTCGTACCAGTGTTCGTCCTATTACCGGTGACGAGCGCAAAGAGGAAATTGCCCGCATGCTGAGCGGCGCCAGGCTGACCGAAACATCGCTGAAGCACGCCGAGCAGATGTTGAAAGCCAACGCATGACGAATTTGGTAATTTATTAATTCGTAATTTTATAATTTGACCCGATCGCATTGTCGACGCGGCTGCACTTACTTGCGAAATTGCTAAATTACTCAATTACCAAACTACAAAATTACAAATGCCCCAACCGGATCAAATCGTCGAAGTGGGCGGCAAGCATCTCAAGCTCACGAATCTGGAGAAGGTGTTTTACCCCGCAACCGGTTTTACCAAAGGCGAAGTCATTGATTATTACGCCCGCATCGCGCCCGTGTTGGTGCCTCACCTTACCGGCCGCCCGCTCACGCTGAAGCGCTACCCGGGCGGGGTCGACCAGCAATTCTTCTTCGAAAAAAATGCCACCAAGCACCGTCCCGATTGGGTCAAAACCGCGCCTATCTGGAGCGAAGGCAATCAGCGAAACGTACATTACATTTTGGCGAATGATCTGGAGACGCTGATCTGGACCGCGAATCTGGCGGCGATCGAGTTGCACCCCTCCCTCTCTTTGGCGAAAGACATCGAATGTCCCCGCATGATGGTCTTTGACCTCGACCCCGGGCCGCCTGCAAACATTGTGCAGTGTTGCCAGGTGGGAATGTGGCTTCGCACCATCTTCGAGCATTTCAACCTGGAGAGCTTCCCCAAGACCTCCGGCTCCAAAGGTCTGCAAATTTATGTTCCTCTTAATTCCAAGACCAGCTATGGCGAAACCAAGCCGTTTGCGCATGCACTGGCGCGACTGCTCGAGAATCAGCACCAGGACCTCGTGGTCTCGGATATGAAGAAAGCGCTGCGTGCCGGCAAGATTCTGGTGGACTGGAGCCAGAATGACGAACACAAGACCACCATTAGCGTCTATTCTCTACGCGCGCGCGAGCGCCCGACGGCGTCGACTCCACTGACCTGGGAGGAAGTTGAAGGAGCGCTTAAAAAGAAAGATCCCAGCCTGCTGGTGTTTGAGGCAAATCAGGTTTTGGCGCGGGTGGAAAAAATCGGCGACCTCTTCTCTCCGGTGCTCAAGCTGAAACAAAAGCTGCCAAAACTGGCTGGAATTGGCGAAGGTGAAGCCGGGGCGGTCGCAACCGGACTGGAAATGGCGGCGCAGGCGGGGAGGAAATCGCACGCGAAAAAATCAGCAGTTCCCAGTCGCCGCCTTGTAGCCAAGAAACGGCTTAAAAAAACATGATTGGGCGATGGCATTCCGGCTGGATAACCGGGAGCCGATACACGCTAATACTATTGACCACCCACTCAGACAGCATAGATGTCATACCGAGCTCGCCGCAGGCGAGAGAGGGACCATACGATGCGCTATCACCACCACCGTTGTCCGCAGGAGCCTCCCTTGCCCCGCGGCGAATTCGCCACGCGTTGAATTCGGGATCAAGTCTTTTGAGGTAGCATCGGAGTATGGCGCAACTCCACGTCGGCACCTCCGGATGGGCATATCCAAGTTGGAAGCCCAGTTTCTATCCCGAGAAGCTCGCGCAGACGAAATTTTTGCCGTACTACTCCAGCCAGCTGAACACGGTCGAAGTAAACCTGACTTTTCGGCAGTTGCTGAAAGAAACCACCGCGCAAAAATGGATTGCTCAAACACCCGGACAGTTTCGCTTCTGCATCAAGGCTCATCAGGTCATCACGCATATCAAGCGGTTGCAAAAGACGGAAGACTTCCTTGCGCGTTTTTTCAACACCATTGCGCCTCTCGCGAACGCAGGCAAACTTGGGCCGGTGCTCTTCCAACTGCCTCCCAATATGAAAGCCGACCCGCAGCTGCTGCAGGAATTTATTGCCACCATCCCGAAAGGCGTACAAGCGGCATTCGAATTCCGGCACGACTCCTGGTTCGCGGATGATGTCTTCAGCCTGTTAAACGAGTACAATCGAGCGCTATGCGTGGCAGAAACCGAGGAGCGGGTTACGCCTGACGTGATAACCGCCGACTTCTGCTACTACCGCTATCGCAAGCCCGAATATACTCTGGAAGAACGTCGGGGGATGGTTCGCCGCATGCACGAGCATCTGGCCTCCGGCCGGGACACCTATGCCTACTTCAAGCACGAGGAAACGCCGCAGGGCGCGTTGTATGCGGTGGAGGTGTTGAACGAGGCGCGCGGCGCATCCGTGTGAGCACTTTCCGCAGCGTCCGATAACGCACATACTCAACCCTGTGCCTTCCAAAACCAACTCCCTGGTGGTTTCTTCGTTCATCGACTATCTAAAAGTCGAGAAGGGACTGGGCGCGCTCACCGTCTCCGCCTACACACTCGATATCGGCCAGTTCGCTGCTTTTCTCGAAACTCACAAGCGCACTCTGCTGAATGCACGCAGGGACGACGTCCGCGCCTTCTTGCAGCAGTTGTTTGCCAATTCTGTGGAGGGACGCTCGGTAGCGCGCAAGCTCTCGGCGCTGCGGCATCTCTATCGTTTTTTCCTGCTCGACAAGCGCGTGGAATGCGACCCAACGTTGAATATTCCAACGCCCCGGCAGTGGAAGGTGTTGCCCAAATCTCTGGCGCCGGAGGAAGTGGAGACGATGCTGCGCGCAAAAACTTCCCCGGGCAGGGGAAAAAATTCTGAGGCGCTCGCGGGCCGCAATCGCGCCATGCTTGAAGTTTTCTACGCTGGAGCGCTGCGAGTCTCGGAGATCGTCTCATTGAAGCTCGAAGACGTGAAGCTCGATATGGGATACGTGCTGGTGCGCGGCAAGGGCGACAAAGAACGCATCGTTCCCCTCGGAAGGAGCGCGCAAGAATCGTTGGCCCAATACTTCCGCGAAGCGCGTCCCAAATTAGCCGCAGGGAAGGGTTCGCCCCTGCTGTTCATAACGCGGGGCGCGAAAAAACTTACCCGGCAGCGGGTCTGGCAGATGGTGGGAACGGCATCCTCAGGCGCGGGACGCCACGCCAGCCCGCATATGTTGCGTCACAGTTGCGCGACGCACATGGTTGAAAACGGCGCCGACCTGCGCACCGTGCAGACCATACTTGGTCACGCCGACATTTCGACCACACAGATCTATACCCATGTCGCTCTCGACCGCCTGAAGAGTGTCTACGCGAAACATCATCCCCGGGCCAAGGCGAGATGAATATGCCGGAGGCGAAGCACCCGATCCTTTACATATTGGAGCACGATCCTTTCCTGATCGTGGGCCTTTTACTCACCGGTGCATGCGCATCATCGTAATTCCAGTCCCGTAAGGGCGGAATAATACAACCCAGGGCGCAAGCGCTGGGTAAGGTCGCTGGACGAGCAAGTCCCGGAGGGACGACAGAAAACTCTGTGAAAGCCAATCGCAACCGCGATGAGGTCCGAATCGCCATCGAAAAGTTCCTTCGCTCCCTGCGCGAGCGCAACGCCTCTCCGCACACGATCAAGGCTTATTCCGGTGACCTGGCAAATTTCTCCTCGTACGCCGGCTCGCGAAAATGGCGCGAGCTCGACCACATCACCATTCGCGGATTCCTCTCGCATCTCTACGAAAAAGGCCTGGGCAAAACTTCGGTGGCGCGTTCGCTGGCTGCGGTGCGCTCTCTTTATCGCTGGCTGGCGCAGGAGGGCATCGTCCAGCAGAATCCGGCCGCTCTGGTTTCGACGCCCAGGCTGCCCAAGAAGCTGCCGCGCGTTCCCACCGTGGAGGAAATGAATTTCGTGCTCGATGGCGTCATGCCCGAGATCGCTTCTTTTCCCGAGCGCGATCGCCTGATGTTCGAACTCCTCTACGGCTGCGGCATCCGCAATTCAGAGTTGGTGGGCATCAATGTGGACGATGTACGCCTGAGCGGTAAAGCTGTTTTAATTCGCGGCAAGGGAAAAAAGGAACGCTATGTTCCATTTGGCGACGCGGTCAAAAACGCCCTCGCGTCGTATCTCCCACTCCGGCAGACGGCCCTTGCGGAATTCCGCAAGAACACTCCAGCTCTCTTGATCAACCAGCGCGGCGGACGCCTCACCACGCGCAGCGTCGGGCGCATCATTAAGAAGATTGCCGTCGCCCAGGGACTCTCCCCCGATGTGCACCCGCACACCCTGCGCCACGCCTTCGGCACCCACATGCTTGAAGAAGGCGCTGACCTGCGCGCAATCCAGGAGATGCTCGGCCACGAGCGCCTTTCCACCACCCAGCGCTACACTCAGCTCTCGATGAAGCATCTGCTGAGCGTGTATGACCAGACGCATCCTCGGGCGAAGTGAAATCTGATTCAGCCTTTTCGCTATTTGCAGCAGCCTCATCGAAGTTGATTGACGACCAGCAACTTGGCATGCTCAAGAGATTGGATCGCCGCGCCACGGCTCACTGTGGGAAAGTCATCAAGGAACTCGTCAATCGTCTGCCCGCCCTCCAGATAGTCCAACAGGTTCTGGAACGGAACCCGGGTGCCGCGAAAAACAGGGGTTCCTCCGGGCACTTCGCGGTTTTTGGTGATTACCTCGTCCGCCATGGCCGTCTCTCCGTAGCACACCTGATGACTCACGGCCGTTCGTTCGAGGGCTTTCCCAATCCCTCCCACATCTCCACTACCCTCGCTTTCAACTCCGCCGTCAACTTTGCGTAAGCTTCTTCCACCGCTTCCGATTCCGGCGGCGGCTGCAAGGGTTCACCGATCTTGATCTTCAGCGGAGCGAACCTCTGGAATGATTTGCCGCGCGGCCAGGCCTCTTGGAATCCGTCGATGGCGATCGGAACAATTGGCGCTTGCAGGTGAATAGACAAGATTGCTGCGCCTTTTTTGAAAGTCTTCGGCGTACCGTCGATGCTACGCTCGCCTTCAGGGTATAGGATGAGCGCCATCCCGTGCCGTAATCCGAAAGCCCCGGCGCGCATGGCGGGGATAAGATTCGCATCTGGATCGACAACTACTACTTTCACCAACCTGGCAATTCGCAACATGATGCCGGAGCCAAAAATGTCACTGGTGCCCACTGCGAACGTCTTCCGTGACATCCCGAAGGGGAGCGCTGATAGAAGCGCAATAGGATCCAGAAAACTCTGATGATTCGAGCAGAGCAGGTAAGGCCCCTGCTTGGGAAGGTTCTCCACGCCTTCAACTTGAATCCGCGACACAGCGGACCAGACAAGCCGAAACTCCCGCGTGTAAAAAAAAACGACGCGCTCTATTACCGGCCGCCGCTTGGTGATCGCAAGCACCGCCGGGTCTGTGGGGTCTTCCCGCAGCACCGAGCTCCAGCCGCCCGGCGCAGGTGTGCGGCCAGCTTTGCCGGACAACTGTGTACCGGAAGCTGCGCTCGTCCGTACGGCCTCCACCAGTTCGCGCACGGTGTAAATGTCAGCCAGCTGCGATTCCTCGATGTCTCCGCCAAGTTCCTGTTCCACCGCGATTAGCAGCTCGACCCGCCGCATGGAATCAAGGCCCAGGTCGAGTTCGAGGTTGTCCGCGGGACGAATACTTTGAGGACGATTGGGTGAAAACTCGCGAATGATCTTGAATGCACGCTGAACGTCCGGCTGTTCCAGCCACGAGCTTTCCTCCGGCGTAAGCGCTTTCGTCGTCGCCAGCTCTGCACTCGCGCCGTCGCGCTTTCCTGCGCCCGCCCGCCTCTCGATTTCAAACCGCTTCAGTTTTCGCGTGGTTGTGCGCGGCAGCTCTTCTTGCCAGATTTCATAACTCCCGATTCGCTTTGTGGACGCGAGCTTCGCCGACAAACTCTCGACGTCAAACCGGATGACCTCTTTCGCATTCACCACTTTGCTCTGCCGCAACACTTCGAAATTCGGCACGATGACGGCATAAAGCTTCTCTGACCCCGCTGTCCCCTCCATGCCCATCACGCAGATTTCTTTAATATAAGGAGACTGCAAGTAATGCGCTTCAATCTCTTCCGGATAGACATTCTTGCCATTCGCCAGAATGATGACCTCCTTCTTGCGCCCGGTGATGAATAAGTTCCCGCCCGCGTCGAAGGAACCGATATCCCCGGTGCACAGCCAGCCATCTTTGAGCGCCTCGCTGGTTGCATCGGGGCGGTTCCAGTAACCCTTCATCACTATCGGCCCGCGCAGCAGAATCTCGCCGCTTGCGGGCAAGCCGTTGCCGTCAGCTTCAGAATCAGCTTTTATCTCCTGGACAATTTTGGTCTCCACGCCTTTCAGCGGCTTGCCCACCGAGCCGATTACATTGTTATCGATGGGAGTGACGAAGGCGCCGCCGCAGGTTTCGGTGAGTCCATAGGCTTGCAGCACGTCGATGCCCAGCGAAAAGAAATCCCGCGCGATCCGGGGATCGAATCGCGATCCCCCCGTGACCAGCAGCCTCATGCGCGGGCCGAAGAGATCATGAATACGGCGGAACAGCGCCCGGCCGGGGTTGAATCCGAAGCGCCGGCACAACGCCGTGGCCCGCGTCATCAGGCCAAACATCAGACGCGCGACTCCGCCCCGCTGCCCGACTTCTTTGAATATGCGATCGTGGATCAGGTAAAAGAATTGCGGCACGACCGCGAAGGCCGTGATCTGGCGTTCGCGCAACGCGCGCAAAAGTTCGGTGGTATTGAGCGTCGAAAGGTAAACCACGCGCGCGCCGGCTACCAGTGGCAGCAGCAGGTTCGCCATCTGCGAAAGAACATGGAACAGAGGCAGCACACCCAGAACGGCGTCGTCTGGCCCAACGTGTGCCCACGCGAATACCGCTTCGGCTTCCCCCAGCAGGTTGGCATGCGTGAGCATTACACCTTTAGGATCGGCGGTCGTGCCCGAGGTGTAGAGAAGCGAGGCCAGATCGTCCGGCCCGCGGGCAACGGGATGAAACGCCCCACTTTGCTGAGAGAAGATGCTGTCAAAATCTACAATGGACGATGGAGGAAGCGATGCGGCGACCTTCGCCGCCGCTTTGGCTTCGTTCACCCGTGGCCCGGGTTGTCCTGCTGGCCTCAGCCGGGCATTTGTCAGGACCACGGTAATATCCGACCCAGCTACGGCTTTCACCGCCACCTCCAGATGCTTCGGGTCGCACACCACGAGCGAGGCGCCGCTGTCGGTCAGAAGTGTCGAGACTTGATCGGAATGATAGGCAGTATCGAGAGGAACCGCTGTGCCCCCGGCGGCAATAACTCCCAAATAAGCCGCGACCCAGCGCGGGTGATTTTCGGCGAGAATGGCGATCCGCGCTCCCGGCTGCGTTCCACGTCCAACCAGCCACGCTGCAATCGACTCTGCCATGTGGCGCAGGTCGGCGTAGGTGTAGCTCTCCAGCCCTTCTGGCGCCTGTATTTCGACAGCGATATTGGAGGGCCAATGCTCGGCACACTCGATGAAGCGATCGTAGAAATTGGCCATCAGTTGAGGAAATATACCTTAAACGTAATTCGCGTGGTGGAGGCCGTCCTTCGACTTCGCCCAGGCACAGCCTGACCACCGCGCGCCTTCTTCCAGGTGCCGGTAACACCTTCCAAGTCCCGGGTTTGCCGCGAAGTGACAGGCCCGCGACTTACACCTTCGCGTCGCATCTAATATGCTAGGCTTCTAAAGACAACGGGCGCATGCCCTTTCCAAGGACTCCGCTTTTGATCAACACCCTTTTAGGCAAGGTTTTCGGGACCAAAAACGAGCGCGAGATGAAGCGCTTGCGGCCACGGGTTGCCGCCATCAATGCGCTTGAGCCGCAGATGCAGAAGCTGTCGGACGAGCAGCTGCGCGCCAAGACGGAAGAATTTCGCAGCAGAATCCAAGAGCGTCTCGGCCGGATCGCGGACGAGCCCGAGGCCGATGCCGATCCCGACCGCCTCAAGCAGCTCGAAGGCGAGCGCTTACAGGCGGCCAATGAAGTGCTTGACGAAATTCTCGAAGAAGCCTTCGCGGTCGTGCGCGAGGCGGGCCGCCGTGTGCTCAGCATGCGCCATTTTGATGTGCAATTGATCGGCGGAATGGTGCTGCACCGGGGTACGATTGCGGAAATGAAAACCGGCGAGGGTAAAACCCTGGTCGCGACCCTGCCGGTTTATCTGAATGCCCTAAGCGGCCGCGGCGTGCATGTGGTCACCGTCAACGACTATCTTGCCAAGCGCGACTCGGAGTGGATGGGCCAGCTCTACCGATTCCTCGGTCTTACCGTAGGGGTAATCGTCCACGATCTGGATGATCAGGAGCGAAGGGACGCCTATGCCGCCGACGTAACCTACGGTACCAACAATGAGTTTGGCTTCGACTATCTCCGCGACAACATGAAGTTCGACCTCAAGGATTGCGTGCAGCGCCCCCACCACTTCGGCATTGTGGACGAAGTGGATTCAATCCTGATCGACGAGGCGCGCACGCCGTTAATCATTTCGGGCGCAAGCGAAGAATCCACCGACAAATACGCGCGCGTAAACCGCATCATTCCGAAGCTCGAAAAGGGAGAAGAAATCCCCGGCCCTCCGGGCGAGCCTGCGCAAATGACGGGGGATTTCGTGGTTGATGAGAAGCATCGCAACACCACCGTCACTGACGAAGGATGGGAGAAGGTGGAGCAGCTTTTGGGAATTGGAAACATCGCCGATCCCGAGAACTGGGACCTGAAGCACCACGTCGAAACGGCAGTCAAGGCCCACGCTATCTATCACCGCGATGTCGAATACGTGGTAAAAGACGGCGAAGTCATCATCGTAGATGAATTTACCGGGCGCCTGATGCCGGGGCGGCGCTGGTCAGATGGTCTGCACCAGGCGGTGGAAGCGAAGGAAGGCGTAAAGATCGAGCGCGAGAACCAGACGCTGGCGACGATCACCTTTCAGAACTATTTCCGCATGTACAAGAAGCTGGCGGGCATGACCGGCACAGCGGAAACGGAAGCATCGGAATTCGCAAAAATCTACAACCTCGATGTGATTGTCATTCCTACCAACCAGCAACTGCTGCGCATCGAGAACCCCGATCTCGTTTATCGCACCGAAAAAGAAAAGTACTTTGCCTCAGCCGACGAAATCCAGAAGTTGAACGACAGCGGCCAGCCGGTTCTGGTGGGTACCACTTCCATCGAAAAATCCGAGCGCCTGTCTGACCTGCTGAAGAAAAAGGGTCTGAAGCACGTGGTGCTCAACGCCAAGTACCACGAGAAGGAAGCCGAAATCGTTGCCCAGGCAGGCCGCAAAGGGATGGTCACCATCGCCACCAACATGGCAGGCCGGGGTACCGACATTCTGCTTGGCGGCAATCCTGAGTTCATGGCCAAGCAGGAGTGCGTAAAGAAGGGCCTTGCGCAACCTTTGCGCGCTGCCCAGGGAAAGATTCAACCGGGCGTGGACGACGCAGCCAGCACGGTTTGGTATTACGCCGGCAATGAGTACGTTGTGCCCACGGACCAATGGAACGAAATTTTAGCCCGCTACAAGCAGCAGACTAACAAAGAACACGATGAGGTCACCGCCGCCGGCGGTCTCTTTATTCTGGGCACCGAACGCCACGAGGCTCGGCGAATCGATAACCAGCTTCGGGGTCGCGCAGGTCGTCAGGGAGACCCGGGCGCCTCCCGCTTTTATCTGTCTCTGGAAGACGACTTGATGCGCATTTTTGCCAAGGAATGGGTCTCGAACCTGCTGCAGCGGCTGGGCATGGAAGAAGGCGTGCCTATTGAATCCCGCCTGATCAGCCGCCGTATCGAGAAGGCCCAACAGGCCGTCGAAGGGCAGCACTTCGAAGCCCGCAAACATTTGCTCGAATATGACGACGTGATGAACAAGCAGCGGGAGGCGGTTTACGGCTTGCGCCGCCAGTTGCTCGAAGGGGTAGATCAGAAAGATCTCATCCTGGAAGATTACGTCGCTGGAATTCTCAGCGGCCTGCTGGACGAGCATGCCCCGGTCAAAACCCATCCCGCCGACTGGGACATGAAGGGGTTAAAAGACGCCATCTTCACTCGTTTTGGCGTGGATATTTTAGCCGAAGGCGTCAAGCCGGAAACGCTCAACCGCCAGGAACTGGGCGACGCCATTTTCGAGAAGCTGAAAAGCCGTTATGACGCCAAGGAAACGCTGATCGGCGCCGAAGCCATGCGCTATCACGAACGAATGATCATGCTCAGCGTGCTCGACCAGCAGTGGAAAGACCATCTGCTGAACATGGACCACCTTAAAGAGGGAATCGGTCTGCGCGGTTATGGCCAGAAGGACCCACTGGTCGAGTACAAGCGCGAGTCGTTCGACATGTTCGAAGCCATGCTGCAGCGCTTCCAGGAAGATACCACCCGCTATCTGTACCTGATGCAAATCATCGCACGCAGTGAGCAGGGAGCAAGCGGCACTGCTTTTCAGCCTGGACACCAGGAAAACGTTCCACACCCCCGCGGTGGAGCGGATGGAAATGGAAAACGTCCTTCCCAGGCGGTCGCAACTTCCGTGGACGATCTCGAAGAAGCCTTCCAGCGCAGGAAGCGCCGCGAGCTTGAGCAGGCCCGCATGGCCGGGGCCGGAGACCGCGAGCCCGTCCAGCAAGTCGTCCGCAGCGGCGCGAAAGTCGGCCGCAACGATCCCTGCCCCTGCGGCTCAGGAAAAAAATACAAGAAGTGCTGCGGCCAGAACGCCTAAGAAGCCTGTTCCACAGCCCGCCTGCCTACCCGCCTGCCTAGAAGACGCTACACGTGAAAATGCATGAGCGCTAAGGGTGCGCGCGGAGGGATCTCCAATTAGGGACCCCACCGTGCCGCCGCGCTGGAAACAACAGCCTCAACCCTGGTTCACATCTCAAATACAACTCAGATGGAAGTCAGGGCCATTGCTCCCGGCGGACTGATCGCAGGCATGCCGGACCTGACGCACGGATTCTTGGCGTCCTGCCATTAGCCATGGAACTATTTGCGGTTCAGCACGAATGCCTTCACCACCACGTTGTTCGGTTGCACTCCCGCAGGAATCATGGTCAGCAGGGAATACTCGGTCGGCTCCAGCTTTCGTGCCTTGCGCTTTTGGATGACGGTCACATCCCCTGACTGCGAATCCAGAACCAGCAAATAGTTTTGACTCGCCGAAAGCGCCATTCCGTCCGGCTGACTGCCTACGCGCAGTGAGCCAATAATTTTCCCGCTGTCGATGTCGTATACCGCAATTGCGTTCGATCCAAAATTACTCACATACAAACGTGAATTATCATTCGAAACCAGGCCGCGCGAAGGGTGTGTCCCGATTAGATAGCTGCCGCTCACCTCGTCAGTCGCTGTCTCAATGATCGAGATACTGTCCGAATCGAAGTTGCAGACGATCAACTCTCCTCCATCCGGTTTTAGCGCCAGGTTTACCGGAGTTTTTCCTACATCGAGCAGCGCGAGCAGTTTATGGGTTTTCAGGTCAATTGAAGCCACCTGTGCCGACCCCGAGCAGGCGATAAATGCTTTGCTGTTATCCGGCATGATGGCGATGTCCTCTGGCTTCTGGCAGACCGGGACCGTGCTGCGTACCGACAAACTGCTGGTATCAATGATGGAAACCGAATCGCCTCCGCGGTTGCTTACCACCACCGTCTTACCATCGGGCGAAACCCTGGCCAGGCCCGGCGAGTTTCCTACGCGTACGTTAGCGGCCACCTTGCGTTGCTCCAGATCAATAACCGAAACATCGCTTGAACCTGAATTGGCGACGTAAGCACGCTTTCCGTCGGATGAAACATCGATAAAATAAGGCGACGCGTGTACTCCAATCGTGTCCGACACCGTGTTGTGCTCAGCGTCGATTATGCTGATGTTCCCCGAGCCGCTGTTCACCACGTAGATTTCGTTCTTCTTGCTGTTCGCCGCGATACCGGTGGGGGCAGTGCCGGCGCGCAACGTCCTGGTAAGACGAAACGTTCTCAGATCAATTACGGAAACCGTGTTGCTCTTCCCGTTGGTTACGTACGCGTACTCGTGATAAGCCGGGTCGAAGCTGGGCAGTTCACGCTGATGGAAGTACCACCAGCCCAGCCCCGCCGCAATGGGCAGGGCTACCATGATGAGGAGGAGTTTTTTCAAGTAAGGGAAAGCAGAACAGCAAAGATTATCAGAAGCTTACCTGCACCAGGTCCGGCCGGGCCTGGGGATCGAGCTTAACCGGGCCATCCGATATCGCAGAACTGCCGCCGCCGAGGCCATGCATCGAGATGTCGGCAGGGCCGCGAGCGATTCGACCCAAAGTCCTATCGCAACTCCTCCATCACCTGTTCCAGCGCCTCGCGGCCGGGTCGCAGAACCGATACCGGCAAGGTGGCCAGCGGCTGATCGGTGATATTCAGCATGTCCAGAAAGGTGGGCGCCGTGGTGTTCACGTAGAGGACGCCGGTAAGCATTTCTTCTTGCTCCTTAGCCTGGTTGAGCCGGGTAATGGCGCGCACTCTGTCGGTAGCATCGTAATCTTCCTCCAATTTTCGCAGGCGCAGCCGTGAGCCGTCGTGCATTTTCACTTCCACCGTCGTTCCCGGATCGTACTCCACGTCGATCTCTTCGAAAACAGGCACGAAGCTGATCTCCTGCAGCGGCTCTTCGTGATCTTTCATGTATTTGTACGACTTGGTGGAACCTTCGTGGTCGTTGAACGTCACGCAGGGCGAGATCACATCCAGAAGAACGGTGCCGCGATGCGCGACCGCCGCCTTGAGCATGGCGTGCAATTGGCGCTTGTCGCCGGAAAACGATCGTCCCACAAAAGTTGCGCCCAGCGAAATGGCCAGCTCGCAGGTGTCGATAGGCGGCAGTTCGTTGATGACTCCGGTTTTGAGTTTCGATCCCAGGTCCGCCGTCGCGGAAAATTGCCCTTTGGTCAACCCGTAAACGCCGTTGTCCTCGATGATGTAGATGACCGGCAGATTGCGGCGCATCAGGTGCACGAATTGCCCGATTCCGATAGATGCAGTATCGCCGTCCCCGCTGACGCCCAGCGCCATCAGAGAACGGTTTGCCAGGACCGCGCCAGTTGCCACCGACGGCATGCGCCCGTGCACCGAGTTGAAGCTGTGGGCTCGGGCCATGAAGTACGCGGGACTCTTCGACGAGCACCCGATCCCGCTCAGCTTGGCCACGCGTTCAGGCTGGACGCCCATTTCGTACATGGCGTCAATGATGCGCTCGGAAATCGCATTGTGACCGCAGCCTGCGCACAGCGTGGTCTTGGCCCCGCGGTAGTCCAGCACGGAAAGTCCCAGGCGGTTAGTCTTTGGGTTCGATACACCCGGATTTGACACGGCCGGGTTAGACGCGGCCCGATTTGGCGCAGCCGGTGTGATCGCCATTATTTTCCCTCCCGGGCAACAATATCGTCGGTTACAGAACGCGCGTCGAGCGGCAGCCCGTCCAAACGCGCAATGCTGCGCAGTTTGGGGACCAATTCGCCGTCAAGGTCGAGTTTCAGCAAACTGAGCATTTGTGCGTCCCGATTCTGCTCAACCACGTAAACCCGCTTGTGGCTGCGCACAAAATCGGCGATCCCCGGAGAAAAAGGATAGGCGCGAAGCCTCAAATAGTCGCTCGTCAGCTTGTGCTCGTCGCGCAACTGGTCGCGAGATTCGGTTAATGCCCAGTGCGAGCTGCCGAAGGCAATGATTCCAACTTCCGCGCTCGCCATGGTCTCCACCACCGGTGCCGGCACAAACGAACGCGCGTGCTCAAACTTGCGGCGGAGCCGCTCCATGTTTCCTTCGTAGTCCTCCGCACGCTCGCTGTATTGCGCCTGCGCATTGTGGCCGCTGCCGCGCGTGAAATAAGCCGCCGCCGGATGTTGCGTGCCCGGCAGTGTACGGTAAGGAATTGCGTCGCCATCAACGTCTTCATAGCGGGCGAAGCTGCCCACCCTGTCGAGGTCTTCCTTGGTCAGCACTTTCCCGCGGTCAATTGGCGTCTCAGGATAAGGAAACGGGTCGGACATCCAATTGTTCATGCCCAGATCCAGGTCCGACAGAACAAACACCAGCGTCTGAAACTTCTCTGCCAGATTGAATGCGTCCATCGCCATGGTAAAGCACTCTTGCGGCGACGATGGAAACAGCATGATGTGCTTGGTATCGCCATGCGAAAGGAACGCCGTGGAAAGAATGTCGGCCTGCGAGGTTCGCGTCGGCAGGCCCGTTGAAGGCCCCACGCGCTGAATGTCCCACACCACCGCGGGTATTTCCGCGTAATACGAAAGCCCGGCAAACTCCGACATCAGCGAGATCCCGGGACCTGAAGTCGTGGTCATGGCGCGAGCCCCAGCCCATCCTGCGCCCATCACCATTCCAATAGCAGCCAGCTCATCTTCCGCCTGGATCACCGCAAAAGTGGCTTTCCCATCCGGCCCGATTCGGAAGCGCTTCAGGTATTCGATCAGGCTCTCTGCCAGCGACGACGACGGCGTGATCGGATACCAGCTCAGCACCGTGACTCCCGCAAAGACGCATCCCAACGCCGATGCCGAGTTTCCGTCGATGATGATCTTGCCGTGGTTCCTGTCCATCCGCTCCACGCGATACGGATCGCGCTTGGTCAGGTTGGCGGCGGCGTGATTGAATCCAGCCTGCACCGCCGACAGATTCAAATTCGCCGCTTTCACTTTCGTGGCGAACTGCCTGCCAATGGCCTTCTCGACCTCGCCCATATCGATGTCCAGCAACTGGGCGACGACTCCGACATAGATCATGTTCTTGACCAGCTTGCGCAGCTTGGCCTCGGGACACACCGGCGCCACCAGCTTGTCGAACGGAACGGAGTAGAACACCAGGTCGTCGCGCAGCCCGCTCAGGTTCAACGGTTCGTCGTAGAGGACGACCGCGCCCGGAGCGAGCGACATCACGTCGTCGCGCGCCGTCTCCAGGTTCATTGCAATCAGGAAATCGATCTCTTTCTTGCGGGCGACGTAGCCGTCTTTATTGGCGCGGATCGTGTACCAGGTAGGCAGTCCGGCAATATTCGAAGGGAACAGATTCTTCCCCGAGATCGGCACGCCCATCTCAAAAATACTCTTAAGCAGCACCGTATTGGAACTCTGCGAACCGCTGCCGTTTACGGTCGCAACCTGGATGCTCATGTTGTTGACAACCGGCGCCAAGCCTGCCCGCCCCCCAGACTCGCGCACCCCTACATCCGTTGTAGCCATTACCTAACGAATCCTTCCTGCCATGACGTTATTTCAAAGGGCAAAAGCCCGCACCGGCATGAAATGCGTGGACTCCTAAATTATACGGTAATGATTTGATGTCAGTAACCACCGTCAGGGTGCGGAGATAACCGGGTAGGAACTACGAAATTGGCGTAATCCGTATGCCTCATCTATGACGTGCTACGTGGCAGCGAGCGTCGGCCCCCCTAGACCATGTAGGGGCGGACGTCCTCGTCCGCCCAACCGATAAACGATATCAAACCGCCCAGTTCGCCAGCTTCAGGCCTGGCACCCGGCTGAATTCCCTTGAATTATTTGTCACCAGCGTCAACTGCTCCGCCATGGCATGCGCTGCGATCCACAAATCATTATTTCCGATTGCCCGGCCTCGCGATTCCAGGCCCGCGCGAATCGTTCCGTAAACCTGCGCCGCCGATTCGGGCAGCGGAAGGGCAGGGAGTAAAAGCACCAGTTCTCGAAGCCGTTCCAGAGCGGCGCTGTGATGCGCGCTCTTTTCCGCGCCATAAAGCAGCTCTCCATAGGTAATAACCGAGATGGCGGCTTCTCCTGCGTCGAGTTTTTCAAAACGGCGCAACAATTCGACTGGCTTCTTCTGACGAATGTAAATGCAGATGTTCGTGTCGAGCAGAAAGCGCGCCTCCATTACAGCCCTTTGCGCCTTTGAGGCTGGTCTTTTCCTCGATGAGCTACATCCAGGTCTTCGGGCAGGCCGGCAAGGAGATCAAACGCCCGGGCCATGCTTTCAGGCCGTTCCCGCAAGACCAACTCATCGCCACGGCGGTAGATTTCGACCTCTTTTGCTTTCAGCCTGAATTGTTTAGGCAGGCGAACCGCCTGACTGTTTCCGGAGCGAAAGACTCTTGCAATAGGCACCGCAACCGCCTCAAGAATGTATATACACGTAGTATATACACCTGTTTCGGTTTGTCAACGAGGTCTGGCAGCGATTCCGGGATCCCCTGGTGATTGAATTTGAAGCCGCCGCGTCGCGATTCGCGAGGGAATGATATTGGCGACATTCAACGCTCGGT